>NZ_VZRA01000009.1 GCF_008802355.1 Oryzomonas sagensis
AGCTTCATGAAGTAGCTGACTTCGGCGTCGGTGTTTTTGTACCCGTTCAGGTACGCGGCAACGCCGAAGGCGAAGTCGTGGTCCCGGGTCGCCTCGCCATTCAGGTCGAAGTAGACGTTGCGGCCGCCCATCACCGAGAAGGCAACTGGACCGACATTCTTCAGGTCGATCTTGCCACCGTCGATCAGGGCAGAACCCGCCGCGTAGTTGACGAATTGCCGACCGAGGCGAATGTCCACCTTGTCGAACAGGTTGCTGTAGTCGCCGTACAGGTAGTAGAGCCGACCGTTGATACCCTCACCGTTGCGGATGTCTTCGGTGACACGGCCGTATCCCTGGAATGACAGCTTGCCTTCTTTGTCGATCTGGGTGACCGACAGGTTGAGATACTCTCCGAATTCGGCCTGTTTGTTGCCGGTAAAGATGTCGTTGAACCAGCCAAACTGGGTCGAGCTTCTGCCGTGAATCTCCGCCGACCACGCAGCGGTCGAGCCAAACACAACCGCTGAACAGGCCAACAGGCAGAATAATCTTTTACATGTCATCAGAAACCTCCTTTCATGTAATCTCAAATCTTGAAAACCAAGCGAAGTCATTGCGCTTCTTCACCACCTTTCGCCCCTCTTTGGGGTACATCTTGTGAAAACGCAAAAACATGTACCAACCAAGAAACAGCATTATTCCCAATTGCCCGAGGACTCTCCATTCCGCTTTTCAACAGGTACATTGTGAGTAAACAATAAAATTTGTGCGCTCTATGGGCCAGTGGTTGCCAACCACTTTAAAAATATCAGGCTCCAATGACAGGAGAGACTCGGTTGGGAAATAATGCCGGCGATTGGTACGCCGTTGCACCGCAGGGCCTCAGAGTATATCCGGCAACGAGACGGCGTGGCTCTGTAACGCGAAAAACAGTTTTCAAGAAAATGGAATCTGTGGATGGGGGGCCGGTGGGATGGCTTTTTGCCGTTTGTTGAACCGTCGTGATCTGCTCGATTTTTTTAAAAGGGCTCTCGACGAAGTAGTGGCCGGCGTTGCTGTGGCCGCAGCAGGAATTGCCGTAATGGTAATGATTCAGGGAAGAAAACGAGAATAGAAAAAAAGGCGCCAGAAAAGGCGGGAAGAGGAGCATTCGGTACATATGCAAGTTCATTTGCAAATAACAATACACAGGGGAGGTTCCTCAATGAGAAGATGTAATCTCTGCCCAGCAGTGTAATCGTCAATCATTCTATCAGCAGCGATGTCAACAACATGACACTAACAGATAACAAGATGAAATCACTATGATTATATTCTATTTTTCATAACAACGATTTTAGCTGCCCCCGGGTGCTGATGATTGGCCAAACCATTTAAAATTATAGCAACTTTCCCTCTTTCTTTAGTGACTATAGGTAACATTCTACCTGCAAGTTTTCAAACGTCAAATTTTTTCACTCTTTTTTTTGCACAATTTATGAAAAATTCAACGAAAATTTTTCAATATTTAATAAGAACAGCACGTTATCTAACCCGCTGAATAAACGTCACAAATCGCAAACAACCGTATGAAAAACCGGGAAAAACGACAGAAAGAGCAATAAACGGAAGAAAAACGATGGGAGGAGGCGTCAAATTTCTGAAAGCCCTATGCTCGAGGCGTGGACAAGCGTCCGGCCTCGAGCGACCAAACTGCGGATTACTTGCCCCTGCCATGCCTGGTGCATTATTGCAATGGCGGGATTATTACCATCGGGATACTGGAAAGCGCGACCTCATGAGGCGGGTTGAAACGCGCCCCCATGGGCGGATACCTGCAGTGGGCCGCGTAGGGGCATCTCGATCCTGAACTCAGCACCATCGGCCAGATTTCGGGCTATCAGCCTGCCCTCCATATTCTTCTCCGCTATGACCTTGGACATGTAAAGGCCGATTCCGGTACCTTTGCCCGGCTCCTTGGTCGTAAAATACGGGTCGAACACCTTGGGCAGCACATCGCCAGCTATGCCGCCGGCGTTATCCGCAATGGTTGCAACCGCAAGCGCATTATCGCGGAAAACGCGTATGGTGATACGCGGCTTGGGGGTCTTCCGTTCCAGCAGTACATCCTTGGCATTATTAATGATATTGATCAACATCTGGGAATACTCGTTGGGGTATCCCACAACACAGACATTCTGCTCTGCGTCGAATGCGATGGTGATGCCGTAGTTCCGAAGGGCCGGCGACATGAATTTGATGGTCCTCTCAATGACCTTGTTGACGATGAACTCGCTTTTTTCCTTATCCGGCCTGAAAAAGAAGCGAAAATCGTCAATGGTATTCGACATGAACAGGATGACATCCATGGCCACCTTGACTTCATGATTTAGAATTTCCTTATTGAGTTCGCCATGTTCCGACATTTCCTGCAAATTCTGGATAATCAGGCCTACATTATTAAGCGGTTGGCGCCACTGGTGCGATATATTGCTGATCATTTCCCCCATTGCGGCAAAACGCCCCTGCTGGATGAGCAGCTGGTCCTTCTCCCGGAGTTCCTTCAGCGTCGTGGCGATGCGATCCTCAAGAGAGCGATTGACCTCCTCAAGCTGCTGTTGTTTGACCGCCAGGTTCACCTCTGCCAGATGCCGTTCGGCTATCTCTTCCTCCAGTAAGCCCGCCTGTTCCTGAAGGGTCTTTTGGGCCTTTTCCAGCTTGGCCATGCTTTCCGTAAGCCGCGCATTAAGACGTTTGATGGAATAGTACCGCCACCCTCCCATCACCAGAACCACCAGGGCAAGCGTCGCCCCTGTGGTTCCGGCAACCCGCCGGGCATTCCAATACGGCTCCGGCGTACCCCACCATTTCCGATACAGTGCCTGGTATTCGGGCGAACCGACAAACCCCTCGAGAACCTTGTTGAGACGGGCCGCAAGGACCAGATTCCCCTTGCGCAGCGCCATGGCCCGCTTCCCGTCGATGACCGGCTCTCCGACTGTTTTTATCTTGTCGCCCACGCCCGCCTCGTTGGCAAGCTTCATTATATTCGGCGTCGCCGTCAAGGCAGCATCGATCTGTCCCGAGAGAAGCTCGAAGATCAGGGAATGCAGGTTGGGATAGGTATTGATGGTTATGTCAGGGACGCCTTTAAGGTAGTGTTCTCCGACGCTTTCCTTGATTACGCCGATCTTGATACCCGGGATAATGCCGTAAAAGCGCGATTCGTGGCTGCGGACCGTCAAATGAACCGGCACCGATTCCACCGGCTCCGTAAAGGTGAACAATTTGCTCCGCGCATCGTCAACGAGCAGGTTCGGGATCAGGTCCGCCTTGCCGCTCAAAACCAGATGTTCGACCTCATCCCACTGCTGCCCGAACACATAGACCACCTTCAAGCCGGCCCGACGGGCGATCTCGTTCATGACATCAACGGCAAAGCCGACCGGCTTTCCGGTCTGGCGGTCCTGGGAATAGGTCGGCGGAAAATCGGGCGGGATTGCGGCAACGATCGTGTCCGACGCCACCGGTGGAGGGGCGAGGTCCTCTGCGCGGGCGGCAAAGGCCATACCGAGTGCCGCGACCGTGAGAACGATCACTGTTATGCGAGTCTTCATCCGGTTCGTCGTCGCCAGCATGATGTGTCCTTAAGAGGTCGGCTCAATACGTAGTATGGTGTTTAAGTGTTATACCTCGCAGACGCCGGATTGCAAGGGAGTATGCGATAAATCCAGGTCACCCATGAAAACCGTTCCAAGGCGGCATCGGCTTCGGAGACACCTTCGGCGGAGGCTGGGATGCGGGATGAGCACAGGCGTAAAAAGCTGAAGATCGTGGAAGCGCCAACCATGGTTGAAAACTTCCGCAAACCGGCAGCCGGTCTATCCAATGAGTTTTGCTATGCCAAACGCCGCCGCCGCCGCGATTCCTCCGACAAGGACCGTTTGCCAGGCACTCCGCACCGGCCGGTTCGTGGTAAAGTGTCCCTTGACAAAACCAAACACAAACAGGGCCAGCAGCGTGACGACCATGGAACCGACCAAAGCCGCATGCACGGAGTGCAAAAAGAAATAGGGGGCCAACGGCACCAGGCCGCCCGTAACATACGAGAGGGCGATGGTCAGGGCGCTGCTTCGCGCCCGGCGGGGGTCCGGCTCTTCGAGCCCCAATTCAAACTTCATCATAAAGTCAACCCATCGGGTGCGGTCGGAGCTGATCGCCCCCACAACAGCCGTCACCGTATCCTCAGGAAGCCCATAACCGCGGAAAATCTGGGCGACCTCGTTCGCCTCGCTTTCGGGGACTTCGTGCGTCTCGCGCTCTTCACGGGCCAATTCGGCCGCAAAATGTTCCGCATCGGTCCGCGCCGCCAGATATCCCCCCAGCCCCATGGCAATCGCACCCGCCGCGATCTCGGCGAGACCTGCGATTATAATGAGGCCCGTGGAATCAACGGCCCCCGACAACCCCGCCGCAAGCGCGAACGGAACCGTCAAACCATCCGACATGCCTATGACAATATCGCGTACCGTATCGGATGCGGTAAAATGTTTTTCCCCCTGGGCGGTCATTGACATCCGGCACCTGCAATCATCCTGAAGACAACGATCATATGTTCCAACCTCCGGACAGCGAAACGAATGAATTGAGCCTTTAAGGAGACAATAACGGGGGGGCTTTCCGCCGCGACCTCAACAAAGCATAGGCCAGGTATCCCACAACCCCCAGGTTCACAACCAACACGGTCATCTTGGGCCACGTCATCCCGCGCATGACTTCAAACAGTTCGACAGGTATGTACATCCCGCCGGTCAGCAAACCGAACCACTCCGCCCACGGCATCCGTTTCCAAAGGCCCACCGCCTCCACGAAACGCACAATTGCGTAACATAACGCAGAAAGGGCAAGCCCCCAGAGTTGCAGATCCGTCACGTGGGTAGCCGCATCGATGAAGATTTGTGGATAGTGGCGGGCAGGATTGATATGCAAGTGTCGAACGAGTTGCTCGGCAACCTGATGGACATCTTCGTGAATGAACGCCAGTATCCCCAAACCGGTCAACAGGACGATCATCCCCTTGGCCCCCTCGAAGAGCGCTACGACACGAAGTCCGCCAAGCTTTGCAGGGTTTTCGGCATTATTGTGCATGTATTTTTTCACGTGTTCGGCGTAGACGGCGGCATGGCAACGGCGTTGCAGCCGGTCGAATGAAACGAGAAAACCGGGGGCATCCCGGTTTTAGGTCAAGTTCCCCGCGGGGCATGTCCGTCATGATCGGCGTTTCGGCCCCGGCTTGCCCTGCTTCTGTTCCTTCAGCAACTGCCGCCAGAGTTTCGTCATTACCGCCTCGCAACGTTCCCTATCGGAAATCCGCAATCTCTGGGTGCACACGACCGTGCCATCCACATTGACAATGCGCTCCAGAGTGTTCTCGTTTGCCCAGATGATAATGTTCTGCATCTTGTCCCCCCCACGCGAGGGTCTTCACGGCAGTCCTCCTGATCATTGTTAAAAAGTAATAGAAAAGTGTGATTAGTCAAGCAACGTATACACGGAGAGGTCAAAGCTGATCAGGTCGTGTTGGTGACGGCAGCCGCATCCGGGCAAGCGTTTTTCTCTGACCGGAAAATAAAAACCCGCTGCCGGAGAAGAGACGGCAGGGGGCGATTATATCGGGCAATTCCGGCCATTCACCGGGGCTATATCGCTGAGTTCGACTCGTTCATCTCATGGGGATCATACGCAGCATCCGCAAAATCGTAGGAGCCCATCTCATCCTTCAGGTCTTTAATCGCGTCATAGGCCTTCAGGATCAGAGAGCCGACATCAGGGGATTGGCGGGCCTCATAGGCACGTTTCAGCGTATCCAGTGCAGAATCAGCCAGTACAGCAGAAGTGGTGTAGGAACCAGGCATACGTCTTCCTCCATGTGACGCTAAAAATGTACCTTCAAGCGGATATCGCACCGTTTCAAATCAGATTACCGGCACGGTACCATCCCGCATGACAGGCGCCCTCCATTCCGATTCGCGGGGCGAACGTCCGTTGCAAACGAGATATTCAGATTTTAAAACGATGGTTCCCCATAAAAACGTGCTGAAGGGTGGGCACGCATTGCTTTCTATCGGAAATATACGAGCATAAATCATTTGTGTAAATAGAAAATAAACCGATAAACCGTTGCCTCACGTGCCATAGCGCCACGGCAACATTTAGCCAGGTCAACCGCCGTTTAATCCCGCCCTGCCCCGCCCGCTACTCCCTGTCCCGGCTTCGAGACGAAGCTGGCGGCGCTACCACCGCCTCCCCGGGCTCTGTACCCCAAAAATCGGCGACGTCACGCAAAATACTGCCCGAGACGGCCTCGGCAACATCCGCAGTGAACCAGTCGGCCGGCATCGCCTGACTGAAACCAGGCTCCAGAAACCGTCTATCCATCAGGACGATAAGCCCCCGGTCCGTCTCGGAGCGGATGACCCTGCCGGCGGCCTGGATCGCCTTGGCCATGGCGGGTATCGTGTAGGCATATTCAAAGCCGGCAGCGTATTTTTGCTGGTAATACGACCGCATCTGTTCCCGTTCCAGATCATAGGTGGGCAACGGCGGCCCCACCACAAAGGCCCCGATAATCGTCTCCCCCGCGTAGTCCATCCCTTCGGAGAAGGAACCGCCCTGCACGGCAAAGACGATTGTCGGCGTGCCTTGGCTGCGGAGATTCTCGACGACCGCCTCTATGCCGGCAGCCTTCATGCCCCGCTCCTGACACACCGCCACAAAGCCTGCCGGCGGTTGGAAGAGAGCGGCCACCCGCTCCAGAAACTCAAAGCTCGGCAGAAAGACGAAATAGTTGCCCTTGCGCAGCGCCGCCACCCTCCGGACCGCCTCGGCAATTTTGGCGTAGTTGCGTTCGCGGTGGCTGTAACGGGTGGATATCTGGGGGATGATCAGGAGCTTGCGCCGCTCTTTCGGAAACGGGCTGGCAAATTCCGCCGTCCTCACCCGGTCCCCCTTCAGGCCGGAAAGGCGCACATAATAGTCAAAGGGTTTCAGGGTCGCCGAGAACCCCACCACCTGCTCGTAGTCGGCATAGCAATCCTCCAGCATTGCCGAGGCGTCGCAACAGGTTATCTTCACCGTGCCGCCGGTCCCATGGGGGTGAAAGGTGGTGAAAAATTCCTGCCGATCGGGATGGCCGATGAACTCCAGGGTTTCCGTGAATTCGCCCCAATAGTGACAGAGCCGCAGAATCACGTCCTGGCGGGGTATCTCCACGCCCGAATCCAGGTAGCGGGAGAGAAAGGCGCTGAGCCGGGAGTGCATCGTGAAAAACAGGTCCGTGGGTGGATCGATCCGCTGCGGCCTGGTGACACCGGGCGCATGACAGGCAGCGACAGCCTGCAGGCAACCGTCAAGAAGTTCCTCGGCCTCGTGGCGAAAGCGTGGGGCCACCGCCTGTATCTCGCCACGCATATTTTCCAGCACCACGGACGAGAGCGCCGGCGAATAGTAATCCATGGCCCGCGCCGGAAGGTTGTGGGCTTCGTCGATCACCAGGTTGGGCTTGCCGGTCTGATCGACGCCGATGTCCGCCATGCGGCCCAATGCCGAGCGCGGGGCGAACACGTAGTTGTAATCGCAGATGATGATGTCCGCCTCGCGGGCACTATCCAGTTGCAACTCGAACGGACAGACCCGGTACTGCTCCCCCAGGTCGCGAAAGGTGCGAGCCTTCAGCTTCCTCTTCCGTGCCAGTATATCGAGCAGCCCCTCCCCATAGACCTTCCCGTAGTAGTCCCTGGCATACTCGCAGTAGTCGGGATTGCACAGCGGCTCGTTCATGAAGCAGATCTTCCCCTTGGCGGTGATGGAGAGGGATTTCAGCTTTGCCCCCGCTTCCTGGAAGCGGGTGACGGCGTCCTCGGCCACGGAGTGCTGGCTGTTTTTCGGCGTGACGTACACGACCCTCTGTCCCCGGCTCAGGGCCTCCTTCGCTACGGGATACAGCACGCCGACGGTCTTTCCGAGGCCCGTGGGGGCCTGGATGAGCATGGGGCGCTTCTCCGCCATGAACCGCTCGATGGTCGCCATGAGCTCGATCTGGCCGGGGCGGGGGTTGGCAAAGGGAAAGGTGAACGAGGCGGCGGCCTTTCTCCGCCGGGCGGCGCGCTTCTCCGCCCGCTGCGCGTCGACGACCAGTTCGTCAAGGCGGCGGTCGAGCCACTGTTCGTACCGGACCGGATCGAGGAGCAGATCGAGGTCGTCCGAATCGCCGCTGCGGGTGGAGACCAGATGGAAGGAGAGAGCGGGAACAACCTGGTGTTCCCGCCAGTAGCAGTACCCGTAGGTCAACAGTTGCAGGCAGTAGGGATGATCCATGGGACCAGCAGCCAGATGCTGCGCCAACTCCCGGATGTTGAAAGTGCTCTTGATCTCCTCGATCTTCGGCACCTCGTGACGGAAGATCCCGTCCATCCGGCCATCGACCCGAAATGCGTACCCTTCCCTCTCGAACAGGCCGCTGATCGGCACCTCGGCCTGATAGGCCGGGTCGGCCTTTACCCGCTGCCTCTGCACCCGGACATGGATCTCCTGCCCCTCGGCGGCCTGGCGGCCGTAGCCCGAATGGGTTTCGATGCTGCCGGTCCGCGGGGCGGGCAGGGCAAAATCCCTAAGCGGCATGGCGATCAGCTTCGTCACTTCCCGCTCCTCCCCCGGGTCTTCTTCGTGGCCGGGGCCTTGACCGTGCCGGCGTCGCCCGGGGCCGTTTTCCCCAGCAGCCCGTCGATAAACGCCGACATGGCCCGTGACGATTCCAGCGCATCCTTGGGGATCTCCCTGTCGTGCTTTTTGGCCAGGTCGGTGCCGAATTTCAACTGCGCCGGGGATGGGGGATAGACGCCGCCGGGACCGGCAGCCGCCCTCTGGGGCGGCCGGGCAAACTTCATCTTGGAGTGCACCCCCTTGACGAAGGTGACCCAGGAGGCGTCGCCCCCCTCCACCTTGTCCAGGTACGACTCCATCTTCCTGGTAAGTTCCAGGTCGATGATCCAGGGGTGATCCTTGGCCAGGAAATCGAAAAGCCGTTCGGCCACGTCCGTGGCGTGGATCTTCCCCTTCTTGACCACAATGTAGTTTCTGGCCTTGATCGTCCCCATGATCGAGGCATAGGTGGAAGGCCTGCCGATGCCGTGCTTCTCCAGCGCCTTGACCAGGGTCGCCTCGGAATAGCGGCCCGGCGGCTTGGTCTGCTTCTCGTCCAGCTTCTGGCCGGTCTTCTCCACCGTCTCCCCGGTCACCAGGGGGGGGAGCCTCTGGTTATCATCCTCGTCGTCCTTGTCACCCTCCCTGACCTCGCTGTAGACCTTCAGAAAGCCGTCGAACTTCATCACCCTGCCGGTGGCCCGGAACGGTTCCCCGGCGCAGCCGATCTCCACGGTCGTCGAGTCATAGACCGCCGCCGCCATCTGGGAGGCCACGGTGCGCCGGTAGATAAGGGTATAGAGCTTCTCGTGGTCCGCCCCCAGCCCCTCCTTCGAGACGACCCCGTGGATGTCGCCGGTTGGGTGCATATGGGTCGGCCTGATCGCCTCGTGGGCCTCGGCCTGGCTGTTTTTGGACTTATAGGAGTTCGGGGCTTTGGGGAGGTACGACGGCCCCAGGGAGCGGCCCACATGGTTTCTGATATCGGCGATGAATTCGTCGGCGATGCGGACGGAATCGGTACGGTGGTAGCTGATCAGGCCCGCCTCGAAGAGCTGCTGGGCCAATCGCATCGCTATCTCCGGGGAGATCTTGAGCTGCGAGGATGCCGCCGCCTGCATATCCACGGTGGTAAACGGGGCCTTGGGGTTCTGCCGGGTCTCCTTGGTTTCCACCTTGAGGATGTCGGCGGTCCGGGCGGCGGTCACCGCCAGGAGAATCGCCTCGGCCTTGGCCTTATCCGTCAGATTGCCCCCCCTGTGCTTGGCCGCGAAGGCGACCTCATCCTTTTGCAGCGTGATCGAGACGACATAGAAGGGCTCCGGGTTGAAGGTGCGGATTTCCCGTTCCCGTTCCACACAGAGGCGGACCGCCGGGGCCTGCACCCGGCCGACCGAAAACCTCCCCTTGAGGGCATTGCTGGCGATGGGGGAAAGGATATACCCCACGACCCGGTCACCCACCCGGCGCCCCAGAAAGGCATCGTACAGGCCGGAGTTGGTGTTCTCCCACGGGATCGACTTTTTCATGGCCTCATCGATACCCTTTTGGGTGATCTCGTGGATCTCCAGGCGATGGATCGACCGGGCGATCTTCCGAACCTCGTCGAAGACATGGGTCCCGATGGCATACCCTTCACGGTCCGGGTCGGTGGCGATATACACGTCCTGTCCCTTGGCGGCCGTTTTGATCTGCCTGATCCGGTCAGCCTTGCCCTTGTCCAGGATAAACGTCGGCGCATAGGTATCCAGGTCCACGCCCATGGCGTCGGTCGGCAGGTCTTTGAAATGGCCGACGGTGGCGAGTATCTGCGCGTTGATATAGGATTTGATCTTCTTTATCTTGTTTGGCGATTCAATGACGAGCAGCATAATAAAACCTGTAAAATTTGATTCGAGTCACTCCACCGCTAGGGGAGGATAATCTCTATACCATATTTCACGTCACGTTACGAATGCCGTGCGAGTTTCCTCCCCTTCGCACCCGGAGACAGCACGCCACAGGCGGCCGTTTCCAATGGACGGAGCCAGAAATCGTGAAAGAAACGTCGCCTTTATTGTTGGCGCATGATAATGATATATAATTCATGTGATCAAGGGTCCAAGCCGCCTGTTTCCAGAGGGGAGCGGGACGGGCAACAAATCCGGTGCATAGTTACCAGCGGTGAGTCCGGTTTACGGCACATGCCGTCCATGAAATCGGAACAAAAGGCCAATACAATGACAATCAATCAACTGGTGGAACTGATCAGGCACATCGAGGAAGAGCACAACTTCTTCAACCGGAAAACGGGACACCGGGTGGTGAAATTCATAACCCCTCTGATTGACACGCGTGGCAACGGGATGGTGGTTGCGGTGGATTTGCAGGGGTATGGCTGGGAAAATACCTTCGACTCCAGGAAGGGGCAGCAAGAGACCCCCTCTTCGATGTTCAATTCGATTATGACCTTTCTGGACACGTCTGACGAGGACATCTGAGGTCCCAACCCGTGAAGATACGGGACGGGAAGGTGGAGAAATCACCCACAAGTAAGGATACATTATGCAAGCTGCCGTTTTCGTTGACTTCACCAACACACCGTACCATACTGTGATCTCCTCCTTCAGTTGTGTTTAGATCACCAGGCCCCTTGGGAAGCTCAGTTCCAAGGGGCCGCCTTTTTGCCGTCAGGTCCGTTATGGTGCGCCCCTCCCCCTCCAGGTCGTCACCCTCCCCCAGCAGGCCGTCCGTTCTCCCGGTTTCAGGGCTTTGCGTATGCCCCGGCCTCATCCTCCCGGTTTACCGCTTGACAAATACTTCTGATTCAAATTAATCTGATACGAAATATTTATTACCCCAGAGGACTCTATGGACGAACAAACAAGGCAGGACAACAGCATACGTTTTGGCGCCAGGCTCGGTTATGCCTCACGGCAATGGCGCAGGGCCGTGGACGAGCGGCTGCAACCGTTCGGGCTCACCGAAGCGACGTGGCTTCCCCTGCTGCACATTGCGCGGAACGAGCCGCTGCGGCAAAAGGATCTGGCGGAGGTGGTCGGTATCGAATGTTCCACCCTGGTCCGACTGATCGACGCTCTCGATAATGGCGGGCTGATCAAGCGCGTGCCCGATGGCGACGACCGGCGCGCCAAGCTCCTGTCCCTTACCCCGAGCGGACGCCTACTGGTCGAGAAGGTGGAAGCGGCGGCCGCCATTATCCGCCGCCAGATATTCGCCGGTATCAGCGAAGAGGAGTTGGCAATCGCCCTCAACGTGATCGATCGCATCTGCGACGGGCTCAACAGGACCTGGACAGAGAAACCGGAGGATGCGGCATGAGCGGCGGGACCACAACCACATCCATGAGGATTCGCGCGGTTCTGCGCGGAGCCAGGTTTGGCGCGGCGCGGCACCCCGTCGTCCTCGTCGTGCTGTTTCTCGCACTGCTGGCCTGCGGGGTTTGGCTGCACAACCGGCTGACCCATGTGGAGGAGAACGACGCCAAGACGGCCGGCGAGGTCGTTACCATTGCCAGCCGGCTCGATGGCTGGCTGGTCACCCGGCCGGTGATCGAGGGGGACCATGTGCGCAAAGGACAGGTGCTGGGGGAACTGGACACGCGCGACGCCAAGCTGCGGCTGGCCACGCTGGAAAACAACCTGGCGGCCCACGACGCCCAGATCCGCGAGATCGCGATCCAGCGCGACACCACAGAGAAGACGACCACGGCGGGGATCGCCGACGCCCGGGCCCAAGTGACTGCCGCCAGGGAGGCCGTGGCGATGATCGCACCCCAGACGGACTTGGCCCGTGCCGATTTTGCCCGTTCCGATGCGCTGGTGGGCCAGGGAGCCGTTTCCCGCGAGAACTGGGACCACGCGCACAGCACCAAGCTCCAGAACGAGGCGTCATTGCGCCAGGCCCGGTCGCAACTCACCGCCCGGCAGGCGACCTTGGCGCAAACGGTCGCCCAGCGCGGCCAGGTGGCCATGCTGGGGCAGCAGATCGAGGTGCTGCGCCGCGAGCGGGCGGCCCTTGCCAGCCAGGTGGCGCAGGTGCGCCAGGAGATCGCCGACCGCACCCTGCGCGCACCCTGCGACGGCATCGTGGACAGGACCTTCATCCATGCGGGCGACTACGTGCAGGCCGGGCAGTGGCTGATGATGCTCCATGACCCGAACGACATCTGGGTGGAAGCCAACGTCAAGGAGACCGCGGTCGGCAAAGTCCGCGTCGGTCAAGCGGTAA
The DNA here is from genome assembly GCF_008802355.1 of Oryzomonas sagensis. Taxonomy (NCBI): domain Bacteria; kingdom Pseudomonadati; phylum Thermodesulfobacteriota; class Desulfuromonadia; order Geobacterales; family Geobacteraceae; genus Oryzomonas; species Oryzomonas sagensis. The sequence continues at coordinate 12,892 of NZ_VZRA01000009.1, forward strand.
GCGTGGCGGTGGACGCCTATCCGAACCTCGGGCTGCACGGGCGGGTGATACGCGTCGGCAACGCCGCCACCAACCAGTTCGCCCTGTTGCCCAGCCCCAACCCATCCGGCAACTTCACCAAGATCACCCAACGGGTGCCGGTCCGCATCGCCATCGACAAGCCCAAACAGCCGCTGCAACCCGGCCTCATGGTCGAGGTTTCCATCGATGTCGCCCATTGAGGCCTATGCCGAGCGCTTCGGCGCCCGGTATAAATGGCTCGCAACCGGCACCGTCATGCTCGGCACCATCGTCACCACCGCCGCCTCTACCATGGTCAATGTGGCGCTGCCGGACATCATGGGCGCTTTCGGCCTGGGGCAGGATCAGGTCCAGTGGCTCTCCACCGGCTTCCTGGCGGCGATGACGGCCACCATGCTGCTGACCGCCTGGGCGCTTGGCCGCTTCGGCTATCGCATGGCGTTCCTCGGCGCACTGGCGGTGTTCGTCGCCGGAACCTTGGCCGGGGCGGTCAGCACCACCAGCAACGAAATCATCCTGGCGCGGGTGCTCCAAGGCATGGCCTCCGGGCTGATCCAGCCGGTGGCGATGGTGGTGCTGTCGGAGGTCTTCCCCCGCGACCAGCGTGGCCGGGCCATGTCCATCTATACCCTGGGCGTGGTGTTGGCGCCGGCGCTCGGCCCGACCGTGGCCGGCTATCTGGTGGATGAATACAGTTGGCGCGACGTGTTCCTGGCGGTCATACCGGTGTGTCTGGCCGCCATGGCGGCGACCGCGCTGTTCCTGCCCGGCCGCGACACCCGGCAGGAGGCGGCTTCCCACCGCTTCGACGGGATCGGCTTTCTCTTCCTGTGCATTTTTCTGGTCTGCCTGCTGAGCGCGCTCTCCAACGGGCAGCGCGAGGGGTGGAGCTCGGACCTGATCCTGGCCCTGTCCCTGGCGGCCCTCGCTGCCGGCGTTGCCTTCATCGCCTGGGAGCTGACGTACCTGCGGCCGCTGCTGAATCTGCGCGTCTTCGTCAATGGCCGGTTCGCGGCAAGTTGCCTGGTTGCCTTTGCCCTGGGGGTGGGCATCTACGGTTCCACCTATATCGTGCCCATGTTCGTGCAGCTCGTGCAGGGGTACACCCCCACCCGCTCCGGCCTGTTGCTGATGCCCGCAGGCTTTGCGCTGGCGCTGACGGCCCCGGTAGCCGGGCACCTTGCCGATCGAATGCCCCCCTGGGGGCCGGTCATGGCCGGACTGGCCCTGTTCGGCCTGTCCAACTGGCTGTGCGCCGGGGCCGATGTGGATGCGTCGTTCCGGCTCTTTGCCTGGTGGATCATTCTGGGCCGTATCGGGCTGGGGCTGATAACGCCGTCGTTGAACGCCGGCGCCCTGCGCGCCCTGCCCCACGAGTTGCTGGCGCAAGGCTCGGGCGCCCTGAATTTCATACGCCAACTCGGGGGCGCCATGGGGGTCAATCTGCTGTCCGTGCTGATCGACCGGCGGACCACCTTCCACGGCGATGCCCTGGCCCAGGCCATGACTCCGGCATCGGCGGCGGCGAGCAATGCCGTGCAGCAGCTCGGGTTGATGCTGACCCACTGGGGCAATCCGTTCGGCAGCCGTCTGCCCAGCGGCGCACCGCCGGCGGCCATGAACTATCTGGAAAGAATACTGGTGCCGAAGGCGCAGTGGCTGGCCTATCAGGATGGTTTTCACGTGGTCGCGGTGATGTTTTTCGCCGCGTTGCTGCCGGCCTTGCTTATGCGGCGGCGGGCGAGGTAGGCGGAACTTTTTTCTGTATCGAAATGATACAAATGACGGCACTTGAGCATGGTTCAAGTGCCGTTTTTTAATGTGATAACGGGGAGATATGACTGTTGGCATTTTTATGTTAATTATTTTAACACTGCGATATTGCGTTGAATTATGGGTTTGCTTGGAGTAGAAGGGGGAAGGTCGGGGGTTTGCCTGTGGCGGGTTGGAGGTGCTGCGGAGTTGCTGATTGAAGTATGAAGCCAGAAGAATAGGTATAGTGCCCCTGTAATTCCTTGTCAAAAAGTTGAGAACAAGTCTGGATTTATAAATTGTGTAGGTCTGACACCCGTATGCTTCCTCCGCAGTCGAAAAATAATAAAAAATGTCCAAATTGTGGGAACGAAATGAAGGTTAGAGAAAAGAAGTCAGGAGAAGAGGCAGGAAAGAAGTTCTTAGTATGCATCAAATACCCTGAATGCTGGACTATTGAACCATATGTAGAGCCAAAGTGGTTTTAAAGCTATTATTATATTTATAAGACCCTGTGTTACTGAAACTTAGACAAGTTCTAATAAATATACGGTTCCACTATACATGTATATGTGGCAGCATAACTACTCAATAAATATTTATACTACTAAATTACTTGTGGCAAAGGACGACTAAAATGAAATTTACCTCTTACATAGCCAACAGGCTTCAATCGTTCTCATTAGACTGTAAAATTGAAAATGAATTTGTAGTATTAACCATCGATGGCACGCCAATTAAAATCAGGATAGATGATGAGTGGGAGCAAGCTTACCAGCAGTACAAGACAGCGAAAAGCATAACATTCGACACTACAACGAGAATCTTGTGCCACAATAAAGCAGTCGAAGTTCCACTTATGAGGCTTGATCAAGAATTTTATCGCGACCTACAATACCTATTTACAGATAGTAGCGGTAATACCGTATCTATATCTAGAAGCACTGCTATGTACTCGTTTGCACATTTTGATTCAGATGAATATCCTAAATATTTTGAAAGAGTGGTGAAACGCCGAATAACCGGAAGGAGCAGAACTAGTTTCCCCATAAATGCATTAATGACTAATCCATTTACAGCTACTTATACAGCAAAATCAAGGAAGAAGCCATCAAATCTTTTCGAAAAATCGATATCTAAAATTAAGGCCTGTCTATTTAAGCTAGCTGTAGAACAACGTGATTGTCTTGAAATATGGAAAGCTAAAGACCAGCGATGTTTACCATTGCACACAGATAACACATCAGATGATTTTAGTATTCCAAAAGCCGAATATGAAGATAATGTAGTAAGTTACTATAAGGTAGCACGAAGTAGCCCATTCCCAAGCCAAAGTTTTTTAGATTATTTTCACGTTCTTGAATATCATTTTCTTAGAGTAACTGAAGACAAGTTACATCACCAAATAAGAACAATGGTATATCAGACAAACTTTAGAGCTAACGAAGATGGTTTGGATAGAATAATTGCGTTAGTAAGAAGCTCTGACGCAATAAATGATGAGACCGAAATGTTGAGAAGTGTCATTCAAAAATTTGTACCTGAGCATGATTTTATATCCTACCTTAAGAGCGTAGAAGATGACTGCGGTCATAAGATATATACCAAAAAACGAAAAATATTCGGTGAACATCTCGAAATATCCACAGCAGAAGGGCATGCCATCTCAAATGCCGCTAAAGTTTTAAAACATATTCGTAATGCCATTGTGCATTCGAGTGATAGGTACAAAAGGGAGGACTGCCATATTCCACTTTCAGAAAGCGAGAATGTTATAGAAGAGTTCATCCCTATAATCAGATATTTTGCTGAGAAGGTAATTTACGGTACGGCAAACTAATTTCTGAAAGTCCAACCAACGGGTGGTGCGTTCGAGACCGCACACCCTCATCTCCGCTATAAAGCAACCTGTTCTTGCCATTGCCCTGACTTGTCCTTATCGGGGCGCCAGTTACACCGTTCGCTTTAATGGTATGACTTTCGCTACAGCCTTCAATCCATCCAGGTAATCCGCCCATAGCTGCATCATCTTCCGGCGTTCGACAAGGTGAGCCGTCCGGTTGTATGCTCTGCCGTTCGGGTCTTTTACGGCAGGGCGCGGGGTCAGGCTTGCATCTTTGCAATTTCCATAAGGCCACCTAAGGAGACGTAGTTAAGTTCGTTAACTTGACCACTGCCCCCCTCCCCCATCAAATCCGCGCCCCCGAATCATGCTGCCCAACCACCCTCCCCGAGGCATACGACTCCGCGGGGCAAACGTCATGCCGGTGTTCCGCCACCCAGCGGGATAAACCGTCTGCGGTGATGATGCCGATGGCGCTCAGCATGACAAATACCGAGCATGCCACCGCCCACCGCTTGTTGAACATTCCGAATAGTGCGGCCAAACATGCAGCCGCCAGCAGGGCAATCTTATAGTTCATCGCAGGGCCTCTCCCGATTAGTTAATGTGCTTGCCTCAATCAAAGCAGCGTAAAAGACCATCTGCGTTCGCAAGCGTAATTGCAACGGCATACGTGATTGCCATGACGATGATTATCATTCTCACAGCTACCCTCTCCTTGTGATGAGACACGTAATCATACCGTTCCGGGCTTTAACGCCTTTCCCATTCGCGCCTGTCTTCATGCCGTTCTTCGCGCCGATCTTCCCTCCTGACCTCGGGCCGGTGAATCTGCCCGCGGTAATGGTCCCGGTCGCGGTCATAGCGCCTGAACTCGGCTTCGCGGAACCGCCGGAAGTCTCTCAGGTTGTGCCGGACCAGGAGCGGCGGCATCGTTCTTCGCTCCACCCGTACCAATGGCCCGCCGTAGTACGAGGTCCGATACCAGAAACCATTGCTGAAGATAAAGTAGTCGCGGCCGATGTACGCCATATCATACGGCGTCCCGACGGCAACGTAATAGCCCAGATCCGGCACGAAGACAAACTGGGGCGGAGGCGCAGAGGTGGGTATTCCGATGTCTACATTGACGTTGAGCCCGGCATGGGCGATGGAAGCGGTCGCGGCGACAAGCGCACCCGCGACGAGGAACGGCATGCGGTTCATAAAGATCTTCATAGGTTCTCCTTGGTGTGCAGGGGCATATTTCGGTAGACGCGGGGAAGGTCCATTGGGTTACAGGGGTAAACGAATTTTCGACAAAAAATGCCCCTGATTTCTCAGGGGCATTTCAACTTACCCGGACAGGTCACCCATATAATATCTTGCTCCAAACCTTACATCGAACCTGTTCCCCAGATTATGATGCTTTTCCCCGAAGAATTTACGGCTACCCGCGGCACCGGAAAGACCGTGTATCCGTCATAGGCCGCCCCCATGGTCGCAATCAGTTGTGATATCCCCCAACCGGACGACTGGAGGTACTGGGCCGACCTCACGGTAACAGCCGCCGACTCTATCTGATACCAGACCAAGGTTGCGTTCCCCGATGGGTCCACGGCAATGTGCTGGTCATAGGTGTTGCCGATGTTCTCGCTGATCTCCGCAGGGGCGTCCCACACTCCGCTCGCCGCGCTGTAATGGCTTGCGGCCACATACTGCCTTCCCTCGGTGTCCAACTGTTGCTCCCACGTTGCGAAGGCGTTCCCATGGGCGTCGAGCGCGACTTCCGGGGAATAGCACTCACCTGTCACGCTGTTTGCAACGGTCTTCGGGGCTTCCCAACTTCCCCCGGCCGGTTGCCGGCTGGCCCAGACATCGAAGTAACCGGAGTTATTGTTCTGAATCCATGCCGCGAGGATATCCCCGGCGGGGTCAATCGCCAGCGAGCCCTGGCCGTAGATCGGGTTGGCGCTGCTGCTCACTTTCGTGCGGGTCGCAAACCCGCCGGCTGTGGTTCCCGTCGCCACCCAGATGTCGCTTGCGTCGCCATTGCCGCCTCTGCCGTCGGTTCTCTGAAACTGGTTGTATATCACCGCAGCCGTGCCGGAGTTGTTGGCAACGACCTTGTAGCCATAGGCGGAGTTCGTGCCGGTGGACAGCATTGCCGGTGTCGACCAGGCATTGTTCGCCACGGAATATTGGCTGGTGTACACATCGAAGTGGCTGCTGACGGCGGCATCCGACTGGTTCCACATGATCACGGCATTCCCGGCCGCGTCAATGGCAATCGACGGCACCCCGGACGGGCCGGTGGCACTCGATACGGCACTCGTCAGCTTTTTGGGGCTGCCCCATCCGGAACCGGCAACATAGCGGTTCACCCAGACGTTGTTGAGCTGATTGTCGGACTGCATCCAGACGACAACGGCATTCCCGTTCCCATCTATCGCCACTTTCGGCATCATGGCAAAGCCGGTGGCCGTGCTGATCTGCGTTGCGGATTGTTCGGAATTCAGCCACCGGGCCTGGATCACGCTTGCGCCGTAGCCGGTCCCCGTATAGCTCCACCATACGGCAAGCCCGTCTCCGGCCTCGGAGACCTTGAGGTCCGGGTCCTGGGCCACGGCCGCTGAGTCGTTTGCCCAATTCATGGCGGAAACGCTGTTGGCCAGTGCCGGCGATGCCGTGGCGCTGAACAGGGTCGCTCCCGAACTCCTGTCGGTTATCGACACGGTGCCCGAGACAGAGGTAACCGCCACATGGTCGAGCAGGCCGTCCATGCCGGAGCCGTTCGCCGAGAATTTCCCGGAAATGGGGTCCATGTCGGCGCCGTAGCTCGCAAGAAGGGGTTTCAGGCTATTCCGGAGGTTCGCCGTTGCGGCCGGGAGGTTCGCTGCAATGGTGCTGAAGGTGGTCGGGCTCGGCGCCTGGTACGCGGCATCCAGGTCCGTGCTGCTCGCTGCCGCCGCTACGATCATCTGGGTCAAGGGGGTGATGTTCGCCGTGCCGGCGGCAGCGGCAAACGAATACATCGTCTTCCCTCCCCAGCTTGCCTTGAGCATGAACGGGGGTTTGAGTGCCGAGACGTCGAATGAAAACGTCCCGTCCGTGGTCGCCATCGACAGCTCATGTCCTGCCGAATCCTTGAGAAAAATGGTCCCGGACACGGCGGCGCCCGTTGCGGCAACACCGGAAACCGTCATGGTGGAATTTGACGACTGCCCCCCGCTGCACCCCAACAACAGTAGGCCGATGACTGCCAGTATCATGTTTCGCATAACCCCTCCATAATTTCCACATCTGGGATGGGGTTCAGCACGAAGTGTACCGGCGCTGACAAGAGACTTGATTTGTTGTTTGAATTAGCGCAGTTACATGACAACACACCAACAATAGTGCTGCCACATGAACTGCTGGAGAGAAGATCATCCGTGCACATTTTGCATATTAAGGGAGATACCGCCCGTTTGTGATGACAAAAATTGTCAACGCACAGGGAAAAACCGGCAGGGAACTCCCCAAGGGGCCGCGTCTACATTTTTCATTTTGGGGAACTCCCCAAGGAGCCGCGTCTACATTTTTCATTTTGTGCAGAATGCAGACCCTACAAAAGTCTACCAAAGCCGTTTGCCGGCAAAGGCGCGTCCAGAGCCGGATTTCAAGTATTTTTCGAAATCGGCCGCCTTGGCTTCGTCGCTAAAAGCCAGATAGCCGACCAACGTCCAAGGGCGGAATTTTGCGGTGTGGGTTGACTGGCCGGCGTTATGAGCGGCAAGACGATTCTCAACATGGGAGGTAAGGCCAACATAGCGTTGTTCGGGGTGGGATATGCTCTGGAAGAGATACGTATTTCACAAATCTCTCCAATCAACAAGGCGAATAAAAGCCCGCCTACGCAAAAAGCCAAGGCTTCGCCCGACAGGCACATGGCCTGCCAGCCGAAGCCTTGGCGTAGGCTGGTGGAGGTGCCGGGAGTCGAACCCGGGTCCGAAGAACCTACCATCTGAGCTACTACACCGTTAGTCCGTTGCTCGATTTAACCGGCACTATGCGCAAAGGACAAGGCATTGTACTGGCGGTCCCGTAAATTTCGGGGTGCGCTACGGGCGTTGCGCCTCCCTATCCGGTAGTGAATGACGCCCCCTTCTTACCACCGGCATCTGGGTCGGGGACGCCTGTTAAGCTGCGAGAGCTACAGGAGTGTTATAATTGTCGGCAATTAATGCCGGTGCAGGTTTATTAAGGTCGGCCACCTGCCCCGACCCGGTGCAACCCAGATTTTCACTTCCCCGTCGAAACCTTTACACCCCCCTTTGAAAAAAATTCCACACGCCGCAGTGACGTGTCCTCGTGCCGTCAACCCCGATTACGCGCCTTCAGGGTCTGGGATATCTCCCGCTGTGTATCCCTTTTTTTAAGGTCTTCACGTTTATCGTATAGTTTCTTGCCTTTGGCAAGCCCTATCTCGACCTTTACCAGCCCATCCTTGAAATAGAGCCTGAGCGGTATGATCGAATACCCTTGCTCCCTGACCTTGCCGTAAAGCCGGGTGATCTCCTTGCGATGCAAGAGCAGCTTGCGCTGGCGATCCGGCTGGTGGTTCTGGCGGTTGCCGAAGTCATAGGGCGCGATATGCAGGTTGTTCAGCAGGGCCTCACCATCGCGGATCAGCATGAAAGCGTCGGTCAGGTTGACGGTGCCGGCCCGCAGCGATTTTACCTCGGTCCCCTGAAGCACCATCCCGGCTTCCAGTTTTTCCTCGATAAAATATTCATGGTAGGCCTTCTTGTTGTTGCAGATCAGTTTCTCACCCATATGTGCAATCATAGCAAAATCGGCGCTGAAAGGGAAATCATATCCTGCGTCGCGAAACGGTAATTATTTCGTAACATTTTTTTCACCGTCAGGAGGCTTTTGCGTATTGACAAACAATTTTCTTTTGGATTATATGGTTACATATTCCTCGTTAGCAGAGGCGTTTGCACAAACACAGGCTACTGCCCAAAAATGTCGAAAGACGCCAATGGGTAGACCAGGTCTTGCCGGATTAAGGCTTGACTTAACGTAGCTGGTCATTGACCTACGTTGTGCACTGCCGAAAGTCAACCAGTGGGGAAACGGTTTCTTTGCGTGCGCCAAAGGCCCTTTCTCCGAAAGGGCCTTTTCTTTTTTGGGGTTACCATTATGAACACGGAATACAGCGAAATATACCTGAGCGCCGTCATCGGCCGTTCGGTGATCAACAGCAGAGGCGAAGAGCTCGGGCTCCTCCGCGACCTCATCATGGTGCCGGGCGAGGTGTTCCCCGAGGTGTCGCACATCGTGATCAAGGGGCGCATGGGCAAGATGCTGCTCCCCTGGAGCGAGGTGTCGCTGTTTACCCATGTGGTGATATCGGCTGCCGGCGTCGCCCCGCCCGGCCTTTGCGCCTATGAATACCGCGAGGCGGAGATCCTGGTGCGGCGCGACCTGTTGGACAAGCAGATCGTGGACGTGGACGGTGCCAAGGTGGTGCGCGTCAACGATATCAAGCTCGGCAAGCTCCACGACAAGTTGTGCATATTCTCCGTCGATATCGGCTTTCGCGGATTGCTGCGCCGCCTGGGATACGAACGGTTCGGCGACAGTGTGGCGCGGCTGATCAAAAAGAACATTCCCAATACCGAGATCAGTTGGGAGTATGTCCAACCGTTGGAGCCCCATTCGTCGAAACTGGCCCTCAATATCGCCCGCAACCAGATGAACGAGATTCATCCGGCCGACCTGGCGGATATTATCGAGCAGATTCCGATCAAGAACATCAAGACCGTGCTCGAAAACATCGACCCGGAGACCACCGGCGACACCATCTACGAACTGGAACCGGAGATGCGCAGTGTGGTCATCGGCCAGATGGATGCGGAACATGCCTCGGACATCCTGGAAGAGATGTCCCCGGACGATGCCGCCGACGTTCTCGCCGACCTGTCGGAAGAGACGGCACAGCAACTGCTGGGGCTGATGGACGATGAAGAGAAAGAGGAGATCGAAGAGCTGCTGGTACACGAGGAAGATACGGCCGGCGGTTTCATGACCAGCGAATTCCTCACCCTCCCCCTGAACCATACGGTTGGCGCCGCCATCGCCGATGTGCGCCGGCTCGCGGGGGAGATCGAGACTATCAATTATGCCTATCTCCTGGATGACGCCGAACATCTGGAAGGGGTGCTCAGCCTCCAGGATTTGCTCGCCGCCAAAGACGATGAACTCATCGTCGATATCATGGAAGACAACATCAGAAGCGTGAATGTGGGCGACGACCCGGAGGAGATTCTGGAAACCCTCACCCGGTACGACCTGACGGCAGTACCGGTGCTTGACGAGGACCAACGCATGGTGGGGATCGTCACCGTCGACGACGTCCTTGCCCACTACCTGCCGCGCCTGGTGAAGAAGAGAGGATAGGAAGAAACGTCATGTTCACCGGAATATCGCTATTCAAATTCCTCAAGCCGCTCAAGAGCGTGACCCCCAGGAACATCATGCTGTTCCTGGCCATCCTCGGTCCCGGCATCATCACCGCCAATGTGGACAACGATGCCGGCGGCATCACGACCTATTCCCTGGCCGGGGCCAACTACGGCAACGACCTGCTCTGGACCATGCTCCCCACGACCATCGCCCTGGTGGTGGTCCAGGAGATGTGCGCCCGCATGGGCGCCGTGACCGGCAAGGGGCTCGCCGACCTGATCCGCGAGTCGTTCGGGGTCAAGGTCACCTTCTACGTGATGATCGCCCTGCTTTTGACCAACATGGGCAACTCCATCTCCGAGTTTGCCGGCATCGCCGCCAGCCTCGAAATCTTCGGCATCAGCAAGTATGTGTCGGTCCCCATCAGCGCCGTGGTGGTCTGGCTGTTGATCGTCAAGGGGTCGTACAAGACCGTGGAGAAGGTGTTCCTGGTGGCCTGCATGGTCTATGTCGCCTACCCCATCGCCGCCGTCATGGCCGGCCCCAAATGGGACATCATCCTCAAGGCCAGCGTGATCCCGACGTTTCGCTCGGACAGCGCCTTCACCATGACCCTGATCGGCCTCGTGGGCACCACCATCGCCCCCTGGATGCAGTTCTACCAGCAATCGGCCGTGGTGGAGAAGGGGATCACGGCGGAACAGTACGCCTTTACCAGGCTGGACGTCATCTTCGGCTGCATCATGGCCATCGTGGTGGCCTTTTTCATCGTGGTGGCCTGCGCCGCCACCATCAATGTCCAGGGGCTGAAGGTGGAGACCGCCGCCGACGCGGCCATGGCGCTCAAGCCGCTGGTGGGCAGGCACGCATCCACCCTGTTCGCCTTTGGCCTCTTCAATGCGTCCCTGTTCGCAGCTTGCATCCTGCCGCTCTCCACGGCCTTCTACATCTGCGAGGGCATGGGGTGGGAGTCGGGGGTGGACAAGGATTTCGAGCGGGCCCCCCAGTTTTTCTGGCTCTTCACCGTGATCATCGTCATCAGCGCCGGCCTGATCCTGGCCCCCAACGCCCCGTTGCTCAAGATCATGTTCATCTCCCAGGTGGTCAACGGCGCCATGCTGCCGTTCATCCTGATCTTCATGCAACTGCTGGTGAACGACCGCAAGCTCATGGGCAGCTTCGTCAACGGCCCCGTCTTCAACATCATCGCCTGGCTGACGGTGATAATCATGATCGTCATGACCGTGGTCATGACCCTTGACATGATCCTCCCCGGAGCGCTCAAGGGGCTTGTGACCTTTTAGCCCCAGCCCGGCGCACACGGAAAAGGCCCGTCGGATATCCGGCGGGCCTTTGGGGTTTTCGCTCCTGATGCAGGTGCTATTTTCTGTACTCGGCGGGCAGGCCGACCTTGTTGGCGGCGTCGTTCAACTCGTTGTACGCCGCGACGGCGTCGTTATAGCGCTTCTGCGTCGCCCGGAACTCCTGGGGAAGCCCCTGGATGCGCTCGCGGGATATGCCGACCGGCTTCTTGATGAGTTCTTCCAGTTCCGTCAACTCCTTTTCGAGCAGTTTAACCTCGGCGTAACGCCCCTTGAACTCCTGCTGCCAGATTTCCGCCTTTTTCCCGCCATACTGGTTGTTGGCGGCGTCAGTCCCCGCGCCACTCCTGCCCGTTTCCGGCAACGCCGCCTGCTGCCCCGCACCGGCGCCCTTCCCGCTGTCGGCGGCCGGCTGAGCATCGATGTCCCCCAGCCTGCGCACCTTCTTTCGGTACTGCTTCGGCACGCTGTAGTAATCGTCGCTGAAGTTGACGGTACCGCTCTTGTCGGTCCAGGAGTAGGTTTCCGCCATCGCCGGCAGCGACCACAGGAGCATCACCGCCACAACCGTTACAATCCGTTTCATGATCTCAAATCCTCTCTCCTTACCCCGGAGGCCAGGTAAAATCACGTCCGGCCAGGAGGTGAAAATGGATGTGGAATACCGATTGCCCGACCCCTTCGCCATTGTTCTGCACCACACGAAAGCCGGACTCGGCATATCCCTTCTGGCGGGCTATTTCCCCCGCCTTTCTCATGATAGAGCCGACAAGGGCGTCGTCCTGTTCGGTCATATCGAGACAGTTGACGAAATGCCTCTTCGGCAGAAGGAGGAGATGCAGGGGCGCTTTGGGGGCGATGTCTTCGATGACCAGAATCTGATCGTCCTCAAACACTTTTTTTGACGGTATCTCGCCGCGGATGATCTTGCAGAAGATGCACGCGTCCATGGTTGTTCCCTCCGGTATTTCCAGCAATATCAAAAACTCCCGGTTGCCGTCCGCCCCCAGGATAGGTGAATCGCACACCCCGCGCACCAGAACGCCAAGCTCCGTTGCGGCCCGCCTGACGCCTGCGATGGCCTGCTCGTGAGCGGCCGGGTCGCGGACGATGCCCCCCTGTCCCACGTCGCCCCGGGGCACCTCGAACTGGGGCTTGATCAAGGCGATGACACGGCCGCCCGGCCGCATCAGCCCGACCACGGCCGGCAGGACTCTGGAGAGCGGGATAAAGGAGGCGTCGATGACCGCCAGTGCCGGTACTTCATTGAGCCGGTCCGGGGTGAGGTGGCGGATGTTGGTCCGCTCCAGATTGACGACCCGCGGGTCCTGGCGCAGCTTCCACGCCAACTGGCCGTACCCCACGTCCACCGCAAAGACCTTGCGGCTCCCGGACTGTAACAGGCAATCGGTGAACCCACCGGTGGAGGCCCCCACATCCAGGGCCACCAGCCCGCCCACGTCCACGCCGAATGCGTCCAGCGCCTTTTTGAGCTTGAGGCCGCCCCGGCTGACGTAGGGCAGCGCCTCCCCTTTGATGCGGATTTCCGCAGCGGCCGTCACCTGCTGTCCGGCTTTGTCGGCGGCATGGTCGCCCACCACCACCTGGCCGGCCATGATGAGGGCCTGGGCCTTTTCCCGGGTGGGGGCCAGGCCGCGCGCGACCATCAGCTTATCCAGGCGTTCCTTTGTCGCCATTAAGCGACGAGTTCAGACCTTGTGAAGATGGTCCTCAACCAATACCCCTCGGCCTCGATGTTCTCCCGGCCGCCTTCCTCGCGGTCGACCAGGGTGACGATGCCCAGCACCTTCAGCCCCTCTTCTTCGGCCCGGCGCACGGCCTTCATGGAGGAACCGCCGGTGGTGACCACGTCTTCGACGATCACCACGCCGGTTCCGGCGGGCAGGTTCTTGCGCCCCTCCAGCCACTGGCCGGTGCCGTGCCCCTTGGGCTCCTTGCGGATGATGAAGGCGTGCATCTTCCTGCCGTCCAGATGGGCGGCAATGGAGGTCGCCGTGGCGATCGGGTCGGCGCCAAGGGTGATGCCCCCCACCGCTTCCACCCCTGCCACGTCCTTGATCGCCTCGTAAAAGAGCTTGCCCACCAGAAAACCGCCTTCGGCGTGCAGCGTGGTCTGTTTGCCGTCAAAATAGAAATCGCTCTGCCGGCCGGAGGCCAGGGTCACGAGCCGTTTTTCATAGGACAGCTCCAGGATGATCTTCTTCAGTTTTTCACGGTCACTCATGCTCGCTGTACTCCTCTTCGAAAAGTCCCATCTGCGGCTTCAAGGCCGGTCGGGGAAATGCAACCGGGTACGTCCCGGCAAAACAGGCCTTGCAAAAGCCGGTATTCTCAAGGCCTACCGAATGAACCAATCCCTCTTCGGACAGGTATCCCAGCGAATCTGCGGTAATATAGCGGCAGATTTCGCTGAGCGTATGGGAGGAAGAGATCAGTTCCTTGCGGTTGGGGGTGTCGATGCCGTAGTAGCAGGGATAGCTGGTGGGAGGGGAAGAGATGCGCATGTGCACCTCCTTGGCGCCGGCGTTGCGCACCATCTTGACGATCTTGCGCGAGGTGGTGCCGCGCACGATGGAGTCGTCGATCACCACGACCCGCTTCCCCTTGAGAATCTCCCGTACCGGGTTGAGCTTGATCTTGACCCCGAAGTGGCGGATGGCCTGGGCCGGCTCGATAAAGGTCCGCCCCACGTAATGGTTGCGGATCAGCCCCATCTCGAAGCGGATCCCGGATTCCTCGGCGTAGCCCATGGCTGCCGGCACGCCGGAGTCGGGCACCGGGATGACGATATCGGCATCGACGCCGTGTTCCCGGGCCAGTTGTCTCCCCAACTCCTTGCGGGCCAGGTACACATTCTTGCCGAAGATATAGGAGTCGGGCCGGGCAAAGTAGACGAACTCGAAGATACAGGGGGTCGGCTCGACCTTCTTGAAGGGGAACAGGGATTTCAGGTTGCCGTCCTTGGTGCAGACGATCATCTCGCCCGGCTCGATCTCCCGCACGAACTCGGCCTCGATCAGGTCCAGGGCGCAGCTTTCCGAGGCCACGACCCAGGCATCTCCCAGCCTCCCCAGACACAGGGGGCGGAAGCCGTTGGGGTCGCGTACGGCGATCATGCGGGTTTCGGTCAAAAACAGCAGGCAATAGGCGCCCTTGATGCGATTCAAGGCGTCCACGATGCGGTCCACCAGGGAATTGGTGTGGGAGATGGCCAGGAGATGGATGATGATCTCCGTATCCATGGTGGTCTGGAAGATGGAGCCGTAGGCCTCCAGTTCGGCCTTGAGCAGATGGGCGTTGACCAGGTTGCCGTTGTGGGCCACGGCAATGGAGCCCCGGGAGTAGTCCACCATGATCGGCTGCACATTCTTCTCCACCGAGGCGCCGGCGGTGGAATAGCGTACATGGCCGATGGCCGACTTTCCGGGCAGTTTTTTGAATACCTCCTGGTTGCCGAAGACATCGGCCACCAGCCCCATGCGCTTGTGGGCGTGCAGGCTCGTTCCGTCCGACGAGACGATGCCGCAACTTTCCTGTCCCCGATGCTGGAGGGCGTACAGCCCCAGATACGTCAGGTTGGATGCTTCTGGATGGTTATAGACGCCGAAAACACCGCATTCTTCGTGTGGCCGGGTAAAATTCATTGCTTAAGGCTCCGTTGTACCGATTTTAAACGAGATTTTTCCTCACATACTCCGCCGCGTTGCGGTACAGCTTCAGACCATCCCCCTCTTCCGGCAGCTCTTCCCGGGTCCAGCGGGGATGTTGGGTGTAATGCACAAAGGCCTCGGGATGGGGCATCAGGCCCATCAGGCGGCCGGTCGGGTCGCACAGCCCGGCGATGGCGTTCTGGGCTCCGTTGGGATTCAGGGGAAACTCCATGGTCGCCGCCGCGTAATCCGGACCGGAGTATTTCAGTACCGCCAGGTGTTCCCGCTCGATGCGCTCCAGGGTTGCAGGCGAATCGCAGAGGAATTTCCCCTCGCCGTGGCGCATCGGCAGGTAGATACCGTGCTCGATCCCCGTGGTGAAGACGCTGGGCGAGGCCGCATCGGTCTTCAGATACACCCACCGATCCTGAAAACGACCGCAGTCGTTAAAGGTCAGGGTCGTGCGCTGGGTCAGGAAATCGCCGTCAAAACCGGGCAACATGCCCATCTTGACCATCAACTGGAAGCCGTTGCAGACCCCCAGGATCAGCTTGCCGGCAGCGATGAAACGGGTGAACTGCTCCACCAGTTTTTCGCCCGTACCGCTGACGCCGGCGTGTTTCAAGCGGTTGGCCTGGGCCTTGGCGCTCCCCAGGTCGTCCCCGTCCAGAAAACCGCCGGTCAGGTTGAGAAAATGGAAGTCGTCCAGCCGGACCTCTCCGGAGAGGATCTCGGCGATATGGGCGATGACCGCCTCGTCGAAGCCTCCCAGACGGCACGCATGGGCCGCCTCGGTCTCGCAGTTGGTGCCGTTTCCGGTGATGACGATGGCTCTCGTTTTTTTCATATAGCTATTCCTATTGGTCTATTTACTGTTGTACTTTGTTTTCTTTTCGAACAAACGGGGTTGAGGCAATTCAATTACTTTTTGATTATTCCAAATAATGCCGTTTCGTTTGTTTCCCTCTTCGGATATTTCATTCCCCCATGCAACCCAACCTGGCTGAGGGTGCCGGCAGAATAATTCCAAATATGGGCCTGGACTGCATGACTCAATCAAACCATACTGCTCGTCGGGTTTACGTGAGTGTTCACGTTTGTTTGAAGAAATAATATTTACTTGGCGGCGTCCGGCATCCAGAGTTCGCATTTTTCCACGTATTCCGAATAAGATCAATTCTGTAACATTACGAAAGTAAAAACCGACTCCACGACCATCGGGGCCGCCATCTTTTCTTGTTTTATACCAAACCAGATTACTTTTGTAAGTGAAACCCCAACGACGCATGACTTCAAGCCCCTCGGCGAGAAGTGCATTGGGAACCCAAAGATAGAGGTGACTCTTTTGAGCAGCGACGTCTTGGACTGGCAGCGACATTATTTCTTCAAGCGCCATCGTGGGGTAACGAAGCAGGCGTTGGTGTTCAGGCGCCATTTTGCCAGTCCGATTGTTAAACTGCCAGGGTGGATCGGCTAATATTGTACCGAACTCTCCTGTAATTCTTCTTTTAAAATCATCGACAGCAGTACTGTTTTGTTTGCTCATCAGCAGTCCTCGAGATAAAGTGATTTTTTGATACCGAAAACCAAGAGAGGACAACCGGCACCGCCGCCACCTTCGATTCGTGGCAACAGTTTACTCATATGTGTCGTTGAAGAACCGTAAGAAGAACCGCGCTCCAAACTGTCAAAAACGTCCTGAAGCTCATCGCAGCGAGTAATAATGATACCGGCACAAATCGCTCGAAGATCAAAAAGCAAGCGAAAATTATTTAAATCTCGATCAAAAAAAGGATCTTTATTGTTCCATTCTATTTCAAGAGCAACACGATTTTTATAACAATCAACCTTATGTGTTGGAGAATCCATCTGATGTTGGTCAACTATGACTTTTGTCTCAAAAGATTTTTCAACCCATCCTTTTCTCGAGAATGCACTGTCAATTGACTCAGCAACCTTGGATTTTCTGCCACCACCGACGGTAATCCAACTTTTCCTAAGTCGAAACTCCATCAAAATTGAAATAATATCATTCCATTCACTTGTGAAGTCACTCTTTAAGATAGCACATGCATGTTTCCATTCGTGTACTTCATAATTATCACGAATATAGTCAGGAATTAGCTCAATACCCATAACGACCCCATTTCAGCACAATCATTTGATAGGCATACCAGCCTCTTACAGCTCCCTCAATGTCTTCTGCCAGGCTTCCTTCAACTCCGCCAGCCCGGCACGCACAACGGCGGCACCATTCAGTCCCACGATGGCGAGCACCGGCTCCGGGGTCACCACGCCGATGGAGGCGAAACAGTTGCCGCTCATGATGTTCTCAAATTCTTCCCGTTGTTCGGGGTGAACCGTAACAAGATGGCGCGATGCCGATTCGGAAAAGAGCAGCGTCGCATCGGATTTACCCGCCATGTCCCCTTTCCAGAGCACCCGGGAGAGTTCCAGGCTCATGCCGTAGCCCCCGGCAAAGGCCGACTCGGCCGCGGCCACGGCCAGGCCGCCGTCGGAGAGGTCGTGGCAGGAGGCCGCCAGCCGCTGCGTGACCGCCTGATGGTAGGCTTGGTAGCGTCGGTAGGCCCGGCCGGTGTCCACCAGTGGCACCTTGTTGCCGATGGCGCCCTTGAGGGCAAAATATTCGGAACCGCCCAACTCGTCGCCGGTTTTGCCCAGCAGATACACGATATCGCCCGGCCGTTTCACGTCCATGGTGACGGCGTTGCGGGCATCCTCGATCTTGCCGATCACCGAGAAGAGCAGGGTCGGCGGAATGGAAATCTTGGTGGAGCCGTCGTAGAAATCGTTCTTCATGGAATCCTTGCCCGAGATCAGCGGCAGGTTGTAGGCCATGCAGATGTCGTACAGCGCCTGGTTGGAACGCACCAGTTGGGCCATCTTGTAGGGGCCGTCCGGGGTTTTCTCCGACAGGACCGGGTCGCACCAGCAGAAGTTGTCCAGGCCGGCCACCAGATCAAGGGAGCCGCCCACGGCCACGTAGTTGCGCAACGCCTCGTCGATGGCGTTGGCGGTCATGTGGTAGGTATCGATATCGGAATAGCGCGGGCAGATGCCGTGGGCCGTCACCACCCCTTCGAAGGAATCCAGGATCGGCCGCACCACGGCGGCGTCGGAGGGGCCGTCGTTGGCAACGCCGCTGAACGGCTTCACCACCGAGCCCCCCTGGACCTCGTGATCGTAGCGGCGCACTACCGACTCCTTGGAGCAGATGTTGAGCGCCCCGAGCAGGGCGGCCAGATCGTCGGAGTAATCCCCCTTGACCTCGACAACCGGTTCGGCATGCCGGGGCGGGTCCCATTTGGCGGGCAGTTGCAGCGGCGGCAGCCCCTCGTGCATGAACGCCATGGGCAGCCAGGCTACGGTACGGTCATCATAGAGGATATGGAATACGCCGTTGTCGGTGAATTCGCCCAGTACCGTGGCCTCGACGCCGAAACGTTTGGCCATGGCCAGGAACTCGTCGATCCGTTCGGGCGGCACCGCCAGGGACATGCGTTCCTGGGCTTCGGAGATGATAATTTCCCAGGGGTTGAGTCCGGGATATTTAAGCGGGGCTTTAGCGAGGTCCATGCGACAGCCGCCGCACTCGCCGGCCATCTCGCCCACCGAGGAGGAAAGCCCCCCGGCGCCGTTGTCGGTGATGAAGCGGTAGAGCGCCTTGTCCCGCGCCCGGATCAGGAAGTCGAACATGCGTTTCTGGGTGATCGGGTCGCCGATCTGCACCGCCGTGACCGGCGAGTTTTCGTTCAGCTCTTCGGACGAAAAGGTCGCGCCGTGAATGCCGTCCTTGCCGATACGGCCGCCGGTCATCACGATCAGGTCCCCCGGTTTGATGGATTTCTCGTGGCTCGGCTGGCCGTTGATCTCACTCGGCATGATCCCGGCGGTACCGCAGAAAACCAGCGGCTTGCCGGCGAAACGCTCGTCAAAGACCAGAGAACCGTTCACCGTGGGGATGCCGCTCTTGTTGCCGCCATGCTCGACCCCCTCCACCACCCCTTCGTAGATGCGGCGGGGATGGAGCAGGCGCGCGGGGAGCGCTTTTTCATAGAACGGGTCGGCGAAGCAGAACACGTCGGTATTGAAGATCAGCTTGGCCCCCTGGCCGGTGCCGAAGGGGTCGCGATTGACCCCCACAATGCCGGTCAACGCCCCGCCGTAAGGGTCCAGGGCCGACGGCGAGTTGTGGGTTTCCACCTTGAAGACCAGCGACTGCCGGTCATTGAATTTGATCACCCCGGCATTGTCCTTGAACACCGACAGGCAGAAGTCCTTATCGCCCAATTTAGCGCGCACATCCCTGGTGGTCCGCTGGATGAACGACTTGAACAGGGATTTGATCTCCTGCTTGTTGCCCTCTTCATCCTCGTACTGCACCGTACCGGAAAAGATCTTGTGCTTGCAGTGTTCCGACCAGGTCTGGGCCAGGCACTCCAACTCCACATCGGTCGGGTTGGCGCCCAGGCCTACGGTGGCGCGCTCCGCCACGACCTGCGGGTCGCGGTAATGGGCCTGGATGATCCGCATCTCCTCCAGGGTCAGGGCCAGAACCCCCTCCTTGCTGATACGCAGCAACTCCTCGTCAGACACGTTCAGATCAATTTCACTGACCTCGGCCTTGGCCTCGGCCAGCACCTTGGGGACCGTCGGCGCAAAACCGCGCTTGGCCATGAAATCGGCGGCCGAGAGCACGCTGTAGCGCTGAATGAGGGTGTTGCACAAGAGGCCGGTGGCGATTTGCTCGACATCGGCGACCTCAAAGGCGCCCTTCAGCAGGTACTGCACCGAATAGTAGACCCCTTCGCCGGCGGCAAAAGAACGGCCGGTCAGGTATTCCACGGCTTCCCGGGCGGTGCGCCCCACGTTGTCGGTCACGCCGGGGCGGAAACCGACCTCCACGGCACAATCGAAACCGGCCGCCAAGGGCCGTTCGATGCTCCACTCCTGGATCACCGGGTCGCTGAACGGGCCTGCCGCGGCCTGTTGCAGCTCCTCCGGCGTCAAGGCGGCATCAACGGTATACACGTCGATGGTGCGGACCTCGTCCACCGCCAGATGCAGGAAATGCTCGATCTCCCGCTTGATCCGTTCACCGCAGGCGTCGCGGACGCTCTCCTTCAGGGCAACTTCAATTCTGTGCGCCATGTCAGTTGGTTCCTTTTTCCATGATCACCGTCCTGATGGGGAACGGGATTTCGATGCTATTTTCGGTAAAGCGGCGAATAATCAGCGAGTTGACCTTATCGGTGGTACCGAACAGGCGGGAGTACTCCTCCACCCAGAAAAAGAGCGACATATTCAGGGCCGAATCGCCAAAGGAGACAAAATATGCTTCGGGCGCCGGGTCGCGCAGCACATCCTCCACCTCCAGGGCCGTGGCCACCAGAAGCGCCTTGACCCTATCCACGTCGCTGCCGTAGGCCACGCCGATATTGACGCGCCCCTTGGCGCGGGCATCCGGGAAAGCCTGGTTGATCAACATGGTATTGCACAGGTCCGAGTTGGGGATGATCAACAGTTGGTTGTCCATGGTTTTGATCTTGGTGCTGCGCAGGCCGATGCCGGCCACATCCCCCACCTGGCCGCCCGACAGTTGGATGCGGTCGCCGATTCGAAAGGGCTGGTCGAGCATGAGGGTGAAGCCCGAGATCATGTGGGCCAGGGTATCCTTGGCGGCCATGCCGATGGCCAGGGAGCCGATGCCGAGTGCGGTGACCAGCGAGAAGATGTCGTAGTTGAAATGCTTGAGGATGACGATCAGCGCCGCCCCCATCAGGAACAGCATGGTGACTTTTTCCGCAATCGGGATCATGTGCCGGGAGATCAGGGCATCGGTATCGTGCTGCCGGCCGGCGATATACCACTGCAACAGTTCGTCAAAGGCGTGGTAGATCAGGTTGAAGACGATGATCACCAGGACGATGAAGAGAACGCCGGAGAAGACCGTGATCAACTTTTCATGCAGCGGCAGGGAACGGATCGCCAGGTAGATGCCCGATGTGACCAGAAGCCGCGAGACATGGGGGGTAATGCGGTGGAGGATGCGGTCGTCCAGGTCGGTGCTGGTGAAGGAGGCCAGCCGCTTGCCCCACTTGTCCAGCGCCATGACGATCAGTTGGGCCAGCATCCAGAAAATGGCCAGGATCAGGAGCGCGCCCAGGATTTCCTTGGCCCAGAACAGGATGGGGCCGTCCGTATCCAGCGGCCGGAAAAGCCCTTGGATCATATCCAGCATTCTATTCACCGAATACCCGCTTGAAGATGGTATTGACATGTTTGAGGTGGTAGTTGAGATCGAACGATTCGCGGATTTTGGCCTCGCCCAGAGCGCCGACCACATCCTGGTCGGCCAGCAATTCCTGCTGGAAATCCTTGCCCTGCTCCCAGACCTTCATGGCGTTGCGCTGAACCATACGATAGGCGGCCTCCCGCGACACACCAGCCTGAGTCAAATCGAGGAGGATTTTCTGGGAGAAGACCAACCCCTTCATCTTGTTCAGGTTGTCCAGCATATTCTTGGGGTAGACCACCAGGTTCTTGATCAGGCCGTTCAAGCGCCGCAGGGAAAAGTCGAGCGCCACCGTGGCGTCCGGGGCGATGTAGCGTTCCACCGAGGAGTGGGAGATATCCCGCTCGTGCCACAGGGCCACGTCTTCCAGCGCCGGGATGCACATGGAGCGGATATAGCGGGCCTGTCCGGTCAGGTTTTCGGAGAGGATCGGGTTGCGCTTGTGGGGCATAGCCGACGACCCCTTCTGTCCCTTGCTGAAAAACTCTTCAGCCTCCAGCACCTCGGTGCGCTGCAGGTGGCGGACCTCGATGGCGATGCGCTCAATGGAGGAGGCGATCAGTGCCAGGACACAGAAGTACTCGGCATGACGGTCACGGGGGATAACCTGGGTCGAGACCGGCTCGGGCGTGAGCCCCATCTTTTTGCAAACGTACTCTTCCACAGAGGGGTCGATATTGGCGAAGGTGCCCACTGCCCCGGATATGGCGCCGGTGGCGATGTTTTCGCGCGCTGCGGTCAGGCGCTGGCGGTTGCGCTGCATCTCGGCATACCAGGAGGCCAGCTTGAGGCCGAAGGTGACCGGCTCGGCATGGATGCCGTGGGAACGGCCGATGCATACGGTATCCTTATGTTCCAGGGCGCGTTCCTTGATCGATGCAAGCACCATATCCAGGTCGGCCAACAGTTCGTCGGCGGCCTGGACCAACTGCACCGACAGACAGGTATCCAGCACGTCGGAGGAGGTCATCCCCTGGTGGATGAAGCGCGCCTCCGGCCCGACATATTCGGACACCGAGGTGAGGAATGCGATCACGTCATGCTTTACCTCGGCCTCGATCGCGTCGATACGGGCGATATCGAAGTTCCCCTTCTCACGGATGACCGGTACAACCTCCTTGGGGATGACCCCCAATTCGGCCTGGGCCTCACACGCCAGGGTCTCTATCTCCAGCCAGATGCGGAAACGGTTTTCGGGCTCCCAGATGCGGGCCATGTCGGGGCGGGTATAACGAGGTATCATATGGTAACTCCTGGTATCAATTTGAAATTATAGGGCCGCTAAATCTAGAAAAAGCAGTTCACCACAAAGGCACAAAGGACACAAAGCATACACAAAGAATAATTTCAGCTAATTATATGACAATTTCATTATTGGCTCGACTCACCTTCGGGGAGAACGCCTTTCGCCGCTAACCCTGAGAATCCTTTGTGCTCTTTGTGTCTTTGTGGTGAATAACTGCCGTCTTTAGGTTAAATCGTCATAACGTCACTTGCCGTGTATTGGTCACCGATCACAATCCGGGGGGCGCAGACGTTCTGGTCGCGCAGAAAGGCGTCGGTGGTGCGGACCACGTAGTCCGGGTGGTTATTGACCTCGGACAGGTGGGCCATCACCAAAGCCTCCAGCCCGGCGTGGGCCAGATCGAAGAGCAGTTCCAGCGATTCCTCGTTGGAAAGATGGCCGTGGCGCGACTTGATGCGCTGCTTCAGCTCCCAGGGATAGGGGCCGTTCATCAGCATCTCCACATCGTGGTTCGATTCCAGGTTCAGCGCCCGACACCCGCGCAACTTTTCCGCCACCAGGCGGGTGGCGATCCCCAGGTCGGTGGCCGAGCCGCAGCGCCCCTCCCCCGACTCCAGGATAAAGCCGACCGGGTCGCAGGCGTCGTGGGTAATGGGGAACGGATCGACCTGCACGTCCCGCAACGTCAGGGCGCAACCGGCTTCGAACTCGATCAACTGCGTCTTGTGCAGGTATTTCTCCGCTTTTTTGCACACCAGATGGCTGGCGACCACCGGCACCTTGAACTTGCGGGCAAAGGCCCCCACACTGCGGATATGGTCGATATGCTCATGACTGACCAGCACGGCATGGACTGCGGCGGCATCGATGCCCCGGGTCTCCATGCGGAGCAACGTTTCGCGCAGCGATAGCCCCACATCGATCAACAGACGCGTATCGCCTGTTTCGACATACAGACAGTTGCCTTTGCTGCCGCTGGCCAGCGAACAGATTTTCACACGGACTCCAGGATTCCCGGACTGACGAAGCACATGCCCCAAAATGGCATAAACAACAGAAGGATTTCAGAAAGTTATGGTTGACGCACGACGGCGTTTATGTGGCTTAATAATAAACACTACTTATACTCGAAGCGCAGAATAGTTTCAAGGGTAATCATGGTATCCTTACACCACATTCTGTGAATGGTGAATGGTAAGACGTGAATGAAGAGCCGGCCGTGCCCCATTCACGATTCACGCTTCCCGATTTTTCCGTGAGTGAAACGCAATCGAGCCCTTCAGGAATGCTCCTGAAGGGCTCGTTGTTTTAATTATTCCCGGCGGCGACCTACTTTCCCACACAGCTACCCGTGCAGTATCATCGGCCCTGAGGGGCTTAACTTCCGTGTTCGAGATGGGA
>NZ_VZRA01000010.1 GCF_008802355.1 Oryzomonas sagensis
CGCTAGTAAATGATGATGTAACCGTGAGACTCCGCTATCCCCCGAACCTCGTCCTTATCCTTGAGCGTGTAGCTCTTCCCCTCCAACGTGAAAATGTAGCCGCCCTTGCCGTCCGGTACCGCATCCTCCAACAGCGCCTCGAATGTCGCCGTCTTGACCATGATCTCCTCCCCCGTGCCCGATATTTTACTGTTCCCCGCAGGCTTGCCGGACCGCTGCGGCCAGGTTGCGCACATCCTGCTCCGTGGTCAGCCACGAACACATGAAGCGGGCGCCGCCGGTGCCGATGAAGGAATAGAAGTGCCACCCCGCCGCACGTAGCGCCGCGGTCGCCTGTTCCGGCATCTCCGTAAAGACCGCATTGGCTTGGCAGGGGTACATGAGGCGCACGCCGGGGATCCCGGCCAGTTCGTCTGCCAGCAGCCGGGCTTGGCGGTTGGCGTTCTCGGCGTTGCGCAGCCAGGCCCCGCTCTCCAGCATCCCGATCCAGGGGGCGGAGATAAAGCGCATCTTCGACGCCAGTTGCCCGGCCTGTTTGCAGCGGTACTCGAACTCCTCGGCAAGCGCCCGGTCGAAGAAAACCACCGCTTCGCCGATGGCCATGCCGTTCTTGGCCCCGCCAAGGCAGAGGACATCGACCCCTGCCTTCCAGCTCGTTTCCGCCGGCGTTACGCCCAGGGTTGCCACGGCGTTGGCAAAGCGGGCCCCATCCATGTGGACCCGCAGGCCGTGGGAGTGGGCCAGGTCGCAGGCGGCGCCGATCTCGCCGGGCGTGTAGACGGTTCCCAGTTCCGTTGACTGGGCCATGCTCAAAACCCGCGGCTTGGGATAGTGGATGTCGCTGCGCCGGGTGATGGCAAGCTCAACCGCATCCAGGTCCAATTTGCCGTTGATGCCGTTGGTGTGCAGGATCTTTGTGCCGTTGGAAAAGAACTCCGGGGCGCCGCACTCGTCGGTCTCGATGTGGGCCATGTCGTGACAGACAACGCTATGGTAGGAACGGCACAGGGATGCCAGGGCCAGCGAATTGGCCGCTGTGCCGTTGAAGACGAAGAAGACCTGGCAGTCGGTCGCGAACAGGCGGCGGATGCTTTCGCAGGCGCGCTCGGTCCAGGAGTCGTCGCCATAGGACGAGACATAACCGTGGTTAGCCTCCTCCATGGCGCGCCAGGCTTCCGGGCAGATGCCGGCATAGTTGTCGCTGGCGAATTGGTTGAATAACGGTTGCGAGGTGTGCTGGTCGTCCGATGGCATCTCGTCCTCCTATAAACCGCCTGTCTAGTATGCTTATGAAAATTAAATAGCATGGAGAGCCGGCGTGCCGCCAGAGATTTATTGTCCAACAAACAGCAAGGGGTTGAATATCTGGCGGCAAGCGAATAATATAACCATTTTACGTTTCAAGAATGGAAGGATTTCCTATGCATCCCAGCCGAATGCGACTTTCTCACAAGATCGTCCTGGTGTTCATTTTTACCTCCCTGCTCGTGGGGGTCACCGTACTGCGTACCCCCTCCGAAACCAGCGAGCCGGGCGCTTCGCCGACCGACAAGGCGATGGAGGACCTTTCGCGGGTGGAGTACCCCAGCCTCAAGAACATCAAATGGCATCCCCATTTCATCCAGCCGAATCAGACCTTGGAATCGCTCTTTGGGAATGACTGGATTTGGGTAGCGCGCTTCAATCGCATTGACCGGCGTCACGTGTATCCCGGCATGACGATCAAGGTGCCGGACAATATTGCCGATATCCGTGGCTATACGCCGCTGCCGCGTTTCTACGAGCCTGCCCGCAGCCACGACAAATATATCCTTGTGGACCTTACCGAACAGTGGCTGGGCGGTTATGAGCACGGCAAGCTCGTCATATCCGTTCCGGCCGCCACCGGCAGGGCCGAGGCGCCAACCCCCACGGGACTGTTTCGCATCAGCGCCCGGGATCAGAACCACACGTCGTCCCTCTACAAGACCCAGAACGATGAGGAACAGTATCCCATGGACAACGCCATGCGCTTTCATGTCGACGAGAAGAGCATCGGTTACTGGATTCATGCCCGGGACCTTCCGGGGCGTCCTGCCTCCCACGGCTGTATCGGGCTCTATGACGAGGCGATGCAGAAACGGGTCTTCGGGGCTCCGGATAAGCCGGTGCTGCTGGATTCCGAAAAGGTGTATGCGTGGGCTGTGGGGGAGGCGGATTACGAGGACGACAGCGGCAATCTTGAGGAACTGGAAGACGCGCCGTCGGTCGAGATCCGCGGCGAGTTGCCGCGGTATCTGCCCAAGAGTCCGTTCCGGCGGTAGCGCCTTTGGCAGAGGATAATCCTGAAAGTGGGGGGTAACACGATGCGGATGATTATGACGGCTTTGGTGTTGTTGGGTCTGGCGACGCCTTCCCTGGCGGCCAAGGTTTATCTGAAGGATGGCGGGGTAATCGGCGCACGGTCGGTCTGGCGCTCCCCGGGCAAGGTGCATGTGCTGGTCAACCGGGATACGTTGACGGAGTATGCGCCGTCCGAGGTCGACATGAAGCGGACCTTTCCCCGGCGGCACCACGTCGTGCGCCGCCGCCCCCATGCGGTGATCCCGCATAAGGGAGCGGCCGCCGTCGTGCCAACACAGGCGGCCGTTCCGCAGAAAAAAACCGGCACGGGCATGTCGCTGCCGTCGTTGCCGACGAAGCTGCCGGAGATGAGCCCCCCCTCTCTTGGTGGAAAAGAGGAGGGGACCATCAGGAAACAGAAGAAGGAGATGCAGGAACGGCTTAACGAGACCAACTAGGTGTGGCCGTTCTCGTTTAGCGCTGCTTCAGCCAGCGTGCCACATCCTTGGCGTGGTAGGTGATGATGATGTCGGCGCCCGCGCGCTTGAATCCGAGCATGGTCTCCATGACCACCCGCTCCTCGTCGATCCAGCCATTCAGAGCGGCGGCCTTTATCATGCTGTACTCCCCGGAGACGTTGTACACCGCCAGGGGCAGGTTGTAGTCGTTGCGCAGGTCCCGCAGGATATCGAGATAGGGGAGGCCGGGTTTGACCATGATGATATCGGCCCCCTCCTCGATGTCCGCCGCCGCCTCGCGCAGCGCCTCGAGCCGGTTGGCCGGATCCATCTGGTAGGAACGGCGGTCGCCGAACTGGGGGGTCGAGTCCGCCGCCTCGCGGAAGGGGCCGTAATACCCCGAGGCGTATTTCACCGCATAGCTCATGATCGGGATGGCATCGTAACCGTTATCGTCCAGAATCTCGCGAATGGCCGCCACCCTGCCGTCCATCATATCCGAGGGCGCCACCATGTCGGCGCCCGCCTGGACATGGGAGAGCGCCTCCTTTGCCAGGAGTTCCAGGGTCGCGTCGTTGTCCACGTCACCGTCCTTGATGATGCCGCAATGGCCGTGGTCGGTGTATTCGCACATGCACACGTCGGTGATGACCGCCAGCCCCGGCACCTCCTTCTTCAACGCCCGAATCGTCTCCTGGATGATGCCGGTATCCGAGTAGGCATCGCTGCCCACGGCATCCTTGGTCTCCGGGATTCCGAAGAGTATCACCGCCGGGATGCCCAGGGCATACACCTCGCGGGCCTCCACAACGATATCGGCGATAGACTGCTGATAGATGCCCGGCATCGAGGATATCTCCTTCCTCGGGCCGTTGCCGAATGCCGAAAACATGGGGTAAATCAGATCGTTCACCGACAGGCTCGTCTCGCGGACCATCCTGCGGAATATCTCGCTGCCGCGAATCCTGCGTGCCCTGAACTGGGGGAAAAACATGGTTGCCTCCCTTTCCTTGACAAGATGTGTCTGGAAATAATACTGCAACGTCCGGTCATAATGCAAGCGGCACGACCCGCCAACCGATCCGGCAGCGGAAAATAATCCTTTTCAAGCTTGCCATGTGGCGGTTTCGCGTTACAATCAGTACAAATGAGCATAGCGGTGCAGTTGTCTTTTGGGTTGTGCCGCGCCGCAGTTAGTGGTAAAAATATCGTTTCATTAGTAATGCTATGAAAGGAGAGCACATTTATGAGGAAAAAACTTGCATTGGTTGTGGTCGGTTCCATAGCGGCACTTGCAACCGCCGCGTCAGCCGGAAACAAGGAGGGGGCGTTCTCCCTGTCCCCCGTGATCGGCGGCTACACCTATGACGGGGTGCAGCATCGCGACACCACCCCGGTGTTCGGTGCCCGGCTCGGCTACAACTTCACCAAGGCGTTCGGCGTGGAGGGGCTTTTCGACTACGCGCATACCGAGTCGACCAAGTCGGAACAGAAATTCGACATGTACCGCTACGGCGGTGAGTTGCTGTATCATTTCTTCCCGGACAATACCCTTGTCCCTTATGTGGCCGCCGGCTATGCCGGTCTCAACTTCAACGACAACAAGCCGCAGGGGGCTTTTGATTACGGTGCCGGCTTGAAGTACTTCCTCACCGACAACTTCGCGCTGCGGGGCGACGTGCGCCATATCCTCTACAATTTCCAAAGCAAGACCATCAATAACGTCGAGTACACGGTCGGCGCCTACATCCCCTTCGGCGGGACGGCACCGGTCGTAAAAGCGGTTGAGGCCCCGGCCCCTGCTCCGGCTCCGGCGCCCGAACCTCCCAAAGCGGTGGAACCTCCGCCGGTAGCCCCGGCCCCTGCCGCACCCACGAGCACCCTGGCGGTTGCACCCGCAACCGTCACCAAGGGAGAGCCCGCCACCCTGAGCTGGACTTCGCGGAACGCCACCGCCTGCGATATCCAACCCGGCATTGGGGCTGTCCAACCCCAGGGTTCCATGAGCATCACGCCCGCCGATAACACCGACTACACCCTGACCTGCACCGGCGCAGGCGGTAGCGTCACGAGCGCGGCCAAGGTCGCGGTTACTGCGCCGGTCGTCGCGAAACCGGTTGCCAAGCTGTGCAGCCCCACGACGCTGGGGATTCAGTTCGACACGGCCAAGTCCGACATCAAGCCCAAGTACCATGACGAGCTGAAAAAAGTGGGTGATTTCCTCACCGAGAACCCGGGCGCCAAGGGCGTCATCGAAGGACACACCGACAACGTCGGTTCCCTGAAGATGAATATGGACCTTTCCCAGCGCCGCGCCGAGAGCGTGAGGGCGTACATCATCAAGAACTTCGGCATTGCACCTGAGCGGATCAGCGCCAAGGGGTACGGCCCCACCAAGCCGGTTGCCAGCAACAAAAACGCCGCCGGCAAGCAGAAGAACCGCCGCATCGACGCAAACTTCACCTGCGACGGCAAGTGATCCCATAGTCTGTGGCCCTAACCTGGCCGCGGTATGAACGCACAAACGCCCTTCCGGATTACCCCGGAAGGGCGTTTGTGCGTTTATTGGTGGTGGTATGGCGGGAGGGGTCAGGGTGCCGCCACCGGCAGTACGCTCCCGCCATCGGGCATGACCAGGGCCCGCCATAAGGGCGGCAGCAGGGCTTCGGCCTTTTCCATGGCTGCTGCGAGCGAGGAGGCGGGGGCCATGCCCATCTCCTTGACCTGGTGGCCCGGGAGCCGGGATACCAGGATGATGGTGAAGCGCTGCGCCTTCTGCAACAGGGAATAGGCGGTCTGGCCGTTGATCTCGTACTGTTCTCTGAGGGCGGCCTCGAACCGGTCAAGAGTGCGATGCCGGAACCAGTCGAAGAACGTGGCGTTGCCGAAGCCGTCCCGGCACTCGGCCAGGAGGATCATCACGCCTCCTGGCTTGAGGGCCTGGGAGGCGTACTCCATGGACTTGTGCGCCTGGATGAGGTTGATGTCCCTGGGAAAGCCGCCGCAGGAAACGACGACCAGATCGGCCTTGGCCGCCACCGGGTAGGAAAACGACTCCCGGTAGGAGCGGCATCCCCGTTCGTGGGCTTCGCGCCACTCTCCGGCAAAAGCGGCAACGATGCGCTTGTCCGGAGAGAGGACCGTGTTCAGGAGCAGGTCCGGTTCGACCATGGCGCAGGCCTCGACCATGGCCTGGTGCACCGGGTTCCCCTCCAGGTTGCCGGTGGTGGCCAGTGGGTTCTTGCCGCTGCCCGGCTGGGGGTTGAGTACGCAGAAGTGGCTCGCCATGCAGGCCTGACGGCTGGCGATGCCGGGCAGGAGCGCCTTGCGCCCCCCGCCGAACCCGGCGAAGTAATGAAAGCCGATCACCCCGGTCAGAATGAGCCGGTCGGCCTCCACAGCCCGGCGGTTGAGGCTGACCTCGATGTTGGCGGAGGTCTTCCCCACCGTGACCAGTCCGGCGCGGTCGTCGCAGTCGTGGTCGCTGACCCTGATGCGGCCATGGAGCGGGCCCAGGATCTTTTCGTGCTCATGGGGGGTCTGTTTGCGATGGATGCCGAGGGCGATCAGGATCTCGATGTTGCGGTCCGGTATCCCTTGGCGGTTGAGCCGTTCCACCAGCAGGGGAAGGTAAACCTCGCTGCCGGTGTAGCGGGTGATGTCGGAAGTAACGATGACGACCCGATCTCCCGGCGCAAAGTTCGCGAGCATGGGCTCGCAATCGTCGAGCGCCCCGGAGATGATCTCTTCGGGGGATTGGGAGGGGAGGGAGATGGCCGGCTCGATGACGCCGGCCAGGCGCTCCGGCGGGAGCAGGAGCGGAAACGAGGTCGATCCGTATTTGAGGTCCACTGATGTGCCTCCTTCGCCCCCCATAATCAAACAGGGATGAACGGGATGAGGGGGATGTGCAAACATCCTGTCTCTCCGGTCCATCCCTGTAAAAAGGATTTTCCTCTGGTTATCTCCCTGGCGTGCATGCCGGAAAGGGATCGCTTAGATCCAGGCGTCGCCGCCGTCGTACTGGAAGTCCCCGTTCTTTGCCTTGGGTGACACCTTGAATTTTGCTTCCCGGGCGAGGCGCCGCATCTTCTCGGCAGCGTTTTCCCCCAGGTCGGTCAGTTTCTCCCGCACCTCGCGTCCCGGTTTCGGGGTCAGAAGAAGCGCGGCGGCAGCGCCGATGACGGCGCCGGAGACAAAGGCAATGACTGCTGCTGCGGCATTATCGTTGGTGGTTGACATGGCAGGCTCCTTTATCGCGTGGCAATCGTGATGGGTAAGATCGGCAATGGATCGACTCCATATCTAGCACAGCAGGCGCTGCAACATAAAGCAAAATTTTCCGGAGCCCTAAAAATGTGCGCCCTCGGCCCCCCTTCTCCCGGATCGTGTGGGGAACGGCCGTTACAATGTTCGCGCCAGGTGCCTTCTCACCATCTCCTCGAAATCCGTATCGCGGTTGCCGGTGTAGACCAGGGACGAGCCGATCTCGGCGGCGAGGATCGCACAGAGATATTTGCGGGGCAGGTTCCTGATGCGCTTCCGAAAGGCCGGCGTCTCCCGCAGGAGCCGGGGCAGGTGGTTGAGGATCGCCTTCCGGAAGGGCGGTTGCAGGCAGAGTTCCGGCCGGGCGGAGAAAAACTCGAACAGCCGGGTGTAGAAGCTGTTGATGTTCAGGCTGATGGTGTCGGAGATCTCGGTGTACAGCAGGCTGTCGCCGGATTCGCGCCGCCGCCGCAGGATCAGGCGCGCCTCGTCTTCGGTCCTTTTTTCCAGGATGGTCAGCACGTCCTTGACATACGCCTCCTTGTGTTCCAGGAACTCCTCTTCGGACAGGAGCAGGTTGGCGATGATCTCGTAGGAGGAGGAGATGACGCCGCACTTGTTGGCCGCTGCGTCGCGCATGATCACCACCCCGTTCTTCTGGAGGCTGGTCCGGGCCTCGGGAGTGATGAAGGAGTTGGCCCCCTCCACGATCACCCGTGACGAAGGCGCCCCCGTTGCGTCGAGGAAGGTGCTCCAGTTCTGACCGTCGACGGTCTCGGGCCGCCCCCCGGCGGGGATGAAAAGATCGCTCTTTACCGTAAAGACGAGGCTGTTGTACACGCGGTAGAAGTCGTCCACCTCCAGCCATTCCTCCACGAGGCCGCCGGTTGCCCTGGCTACCTTGCGGTGGGTCTCCTTGAGCCCCTCGATCCGCCGGCCGGTGCGGTAGATGATGAAGCCCCCCTCTCCCAGGGCGTCCGGGTTGAAGGCGTCCAGGTCGTGGGCCAGCACGATGCGCCGCAGTTCCCTGCGGTCGATGCCGTTGGGGTCGTACAGGGCGGCGGTGCCGTCGAGGATCAGACGCACCTGCATGAGCGGGCAGCGCTCCAGCATGATGCGCAGGGCGTTGCCCGCCACGTCGCCGCCCGGGCCTCCGGTCATCTTGAGGGAGAAGGCGTCCCTGTTGATATGGATACCGGCCGCTTCGGCCATGGTGATCTCGGCGAATTTGACCACGCCGGTGGAGGTGACGCCGTATTCCTTGTGGTTGATGCCGATCCGCTTGCTGGACATGATGCCGATGCCGAGCATGTACCCCCGTTTTTTCGACAGGTTGGCTATGGCCTCGATCATGCCGTCGTGCATATTCTCGTCCGGCCCGATCTCGATCGGCTCGTCGTCGCCGTAGTAGTCCACCACCCGTGGGTCCCGGGCCCGGCCGCGGTCGGTCACGAAGATGTCCAGGAAAGCGTTGGCGATGCCGTATTGCAGCTTGTAAAGACGGCAGTTCTCCGCCTCGCCCCCCGCCTGCTCCAGGTCCGAGGCGTCCAGCACCAGGGTCATCTTGGAACCGCCCTCGTAGATGTCCTTGTTCTTGAAGTGCTGGGTGTTGGCCAGGACGTACACCTCGCGGAAGAGGGTATTGGCGGCGGTGGTGTAGTCGTCGGCGCTCCGGGCGATGACCGTGCGCCATCCCCCCCGGGCGATATCCGAGAACCCCACGTGGTAGCCGGCGCCGAAGCGGCTGAAGAAGAACGTCACCCGGAAGGGGAGGGTCTCGGGCAGGTCGGCGGTGAATTCGCGCCCCAACTCGCGCAGGTAGGCGGGGTCGAGACGGAAGGCCAGGGCCTGCTTGGCTACCACGAAGAAGTTGGTCTTGAGGGTGTGGGTGACCAGCAGCAGGCAGCAACGGTAGACGGCCCGGCGTATGTCGTCCAGCCAGCGGTGGCCGGTGTTGTATTCCTCGGCCGCCAGCCGGGTCTCGGCCAGGAGGTTGCCGTAGACCGCCTCCCGCCCGGCCAGGTCCGGGTCGAAGCGCGCCCGGAACAGGCTGATGAACCTCTGGGCCATCTCGGGATGGTCGTAGAAGGCCTTTTGCACATCCTCCAGGCCGAACCGGTCCGGCTGGCTATGGGCCAGGCTGGTGTGGCAGAAGGCGATGCAGGCGTTGACCAGGGCCGCGTCCTCGCCCGACATCTGCCCCTCGGTGACATAGTCCCGGTAGGCGGGCGAGGAGGTGGCGATGATCTGGGTGGTGCATAATTCGCGGGTCAGGCGCGCCGCCAGTTCGCTCTCCGGCGCCAGGATCTCCCCCTGGCGGTTGATGACGAAAAAGGCCCCCAGGAAGTACGGATGGATGCCGTTGGAGATGGTGTGGCAATAGGCGCGGCGGATACCGATATCCAGGCGGTTGAAGATTTCCAGCACCTGGAGCAGGAATTCATTCTGGGGCGGGTTGCCCACGGCGAACAGCACCCGCGTTTCCGGGTGGTCTTCGCGCACCACCTCTCTGATGTCCAGAAACAGGCCGCCCGCAGCGTTGCCGCGTTCAAAGAGCCAGATCAGCCAGGCCAGCCGCGACGGCGGCGTCATACGGACAAAATCCTCGTCATTGAGCCAGAGTATCTTCAGCAGGTGGTCGAGCTTTTTCGGGTCGAACTCCGGAAAGGAACAGCGCAACTCGGCGCGGATCTTGCGGGTCAGCGCGAGGGGAATCGCCACCTGCCGGCTCAGGTCGATCTCGTGGTTCTGGCGGCGGTCGAACTCGAAACGCTGCACCTCCAGTTCATGCTCCATGCCGGGCATGGGCGCGTTGGAGTGGGAGAACATGGCATAGGAAATCTCCTGCTCTCCCACCCGGCGCAAGGTCTCGTAGAGGGAGCCGGGCTGATTGACGCAGGCGATCACCAGGCGTTTCTCCCGGTCCGTCAGGATCAGGCTGCGGTTGTCGCGCAGGCGGCCCATCTCGCGGGCCAGCAGTGTCAACGCCTCTTGCTCGTCGGCCATGGCTTGAAAGAAGTAGGGGCTCATGTGCCGCTGGAGCCAATCGGCATTTTGCACGGTGATTTCCCGCTCGGCCCTGGCCGAACGGCGGATAACGGAAGGAAGGTTCATCGGATTGCTCCTGGCGTGTGGGATGGTGGTCCGTGCCCCATAGTATACCGTCTCTCCGCCGCTCCGCAATGCCTTGCCCGCAATTTGCCGCGGCAATCCTTTGCTTGACCGCGCCCGGTCAAATTGCTATAGTCAAACACCGTTGTTTTATTCTGTTGTAATCGCCAGGAACCCAGCATCGACAAGGGGTTGGCGGGATTCTGGCCGGGAGCGGCGCATGGCGTTGGAGCGTGGTTGCATACAGGTGTACACCGGCAACGGCAAGGGGAAGACCACCGCGGCTCTCGGTCTGGCCCTGCGGGCCGTCGGCCGCGGGCTCAAGGTGTGCGTCTTCCAGTTCATCAAAGGGGGCGGCCCCTACGGTGAGCACCTGATCGCCGGCAATCTGGCCCCATTGTTCACCATCATCCAGACCGGACGGCCCGGCTGGGTCAATACCAAGGACATCACCAAGGACCGCCAGGTGGCCCAGGAAGCCTTGGAACGGGCCAAGGGCATCCTCGCCTCGGGCGAGTACGACCTGGTGGTTCTGGACGAGATCAACGGCGCCGTGGGGTTCGGGCTGGTGGATGTGGAACAGGTCCTGGAACTCATCGGCCTCAAGCCGGAAAAGACCGAACTGGTCCTGACTGGCCGCAACGCCCATGAAAAGGTGATCGAAACAGCCGACCTGGTGACCGAGATGCGCGAGATCAAGCATTACTACAAGGCCGGGGTGCCAGCCCGCACGGGAATAGAGATGTGACCACGAATCCGGAAAAAGTCCATCCGGTTCGTTGCGCTCATGATCGCCGCTGCGACGTACCGCACGGGTACGTCTCACTCCTCGCATTTCGCGCGCCTGCCGGCTGGAGCTTTTTGCGGATTCGTTATTGAAACAGGATTGGGCTTATACATTTCATATCGGAGGTACCTTTCATGGCTTCAAGAACATTACGCGTGCTTGTGGGCAAACCGGGGCTGGACGGTCACGACCGGGGGGCGAAGATCATTGCCCGCGCCTTCCGCGACGCCGGTTTCGAGGTCATCTACACCGGCCTGCACCAGACGCCGGAGCAGATCGTCTCGGCCGCCATCCAGGAGGACGTGGACTGCGTCGGCCTGTCGATCCTGTCCGGGGCGCACAACACCCTGCTGCCCCGTATCTGCCAACTCTTCAAGGAGAAGAACGCCGACGACATCAAGGTCTTCGGCGGCGGGGTCATCCCCGAGGACGACATCCCCGGTCTCAAGGCGGCCGGCATCTGCGAGATCTTCACCCCCGGCACCTCCACGGACGACATCGTCTCCTGGGTGAAGGACAACGTGATCCCGCGGGCATAGCCGTCGTCGGTTCTTTGTGTATGAAAAAGCCGCCCTGGATTACCGGGGCGGTTTTTTTGTCGAATGAGTAAAGTTGATGCCGCTTGATGTTGCTGTAAAAGACTATTATAGTCTTATTATGACGCAGCACCGAATCCCCTATCCATGAACGGAGAAAACCATGAAACTCGAAAACAAAACCATTCTGGTAACCGGGTCGAATAGAGGCATCGGCAAGGCCTTGGTTGCAGCGTTGCTCAAACACCCTGTCACGAGAATCTACGCGGCGGCCCGCAAGACCGAAGATCTCCCGGCATTCGGCGATAGCCGCGTGGTGCCGCTGAAGCTGGACATTACCGACCTGGACCTCGTCAAAAAGGCTGCCGGTCTGGCGCAGGATGTGGATCTGCTCATCAACAACGCCGGTGTCGCCACCTTTTCGTCCGTTGTTACCAGTGAACCGGACGCGCTGAAACACGATATGGAGGTGAATTATCTGGGCACGCTCAACGTGGTCCGCTCCTTTGCGCCGGTACTGGAGAAGCGGGGCGGCGGCGCCATTGCCAATGTCATCTCCGTTGTCGGCCTCGCAAACATGGCCGCCGCAGGCGGTTACAGCGCTTCAAAGGCGGCGCTCTTTTCCGCGACCCAGGCCATGCGCGCCGAATTGAAGGCCAAAGGCATTTCCGTGCACGGCATCTTCCCCGGTCCGATCGATACCGACATGGCCCGCGACTTCGACATGCCCAAAACCGGCGCCCAGGAAACGGCGGAGAACATCATCAAAGGTCTCCTTGCGGATCAGGAGGATATCTTTCCCGATCCCATGTCCGCGCAGGTGGGCGAGTTGTGGGCGAAAGACCCGAAAGGCCTTGAGCGCCAGTTTTCAGGCATGTAATTGGGGGCTGGTTCATACACAACAAAACCGCCCAGGATCACCGGGGCGGTTTTGTTGTTCGAATGGACAAAGGTTGTGTCAGGCCGCTTTGCGGGCAAGGCCCTCCGCGATGTAGGTTGCGGCAAGGGTGTTGATGCTACCCCGCAGTCTTACTTTGCCTTCGTCTATTTTTGCACACTTATCTCAAACACCGCCCGTTTGTCTTCTGGAACACTCAGGATGTCATTGGTAGCTTGTGTGATGCCGAGTTCATTTTCCCAGATGTAGGGCGGTGGCGAATATTGTTTTCCGGTTACAGGTTTCACTGCATTGGGGTCCGATGTAATTGACCTAAGCGTATTTGCACTTGATGAAATGGCTGGCCGGTGAGCGGGTATAGAGAACGCACGTCCGCTTATTGCTGGAGTGGACTGACTGCTGGGTGGAAAATAGTCTTTGTTTTCTGCCCGTCCTTCCGCTTTTTCTTGGTCCGCTTTATTCGATGGAATCCCATTTTCAATATCTACTTGCGGGCGATAATTTTTTGTAAAAGACAGTGTGGTAATAAAACCTACTGATTTTAGGCCGTTTGATAAATTGTTTTCAATGCTAACCCTGACAACGGTGTTTTCCAGGGTCCAAGAAGAGGTGGTCGTATTTCTGACATACTCACCAAAAGTTTCAGTTCTTTTGTTTTCAACACGATTGTCACCGAATTTTTCATTACACCAACTCACATATTGTGTGTAATCATCAGTATTTACTCTGTTGATAGAATAAATAGCGAATGAATTTACTTCCTTGGTTTTGGTATTTACATACATGTTCATTGCTTCGGCGCTTAAATTACTTATGCTGATTGGTGTTGTATAATTGTCACTTATTTTGGTGTCTCCAATACCAGACCATCCTCCTGACTTCCATGGTGCCGACTTGTACAACTCACTGTCTTCAAAGGTCTCCCACTTGTATGTGGACCAGAAGTCCCTGCTTTCTAACAGTTTGGTTAATTCCGATGTCGCACCATTGGAAGCAGTGGCGGATGTAAGGATTGTCAATGTAACAAGTAAAAATCCCAGGAGTTTATTCATTATATGTCTCCTCATGCCGTGGAGCGTAGCGAAATGAAATGGGCACCAATAAGCAGCCTGTCCCCTTATTGGTGCCCATAGCAGGCGAATGTTCTTTGGATCATTTTACAAAACCACCCGTTCGAACTTCTCTAAGACACCCTTGATAAAATACCAAAATATGTTGCAGTGAAGAGCCCTCAGTGTATATCCATTCTACATACGGCTCCTTTTTCAGCCAAGTATAGGGCTCACCACTTTTATAGCAAGGGTTCTCTTCCGGGTTAAAATGCATCGGGGCACTCATGTCATTCGTTTTGAAAGCAGGGGGATCGCACTTAGCTTCCACCGTGGCAATTTTGTCTCCGGTCGAGACAATAGCGCCGTTGGGACAGCTAAAGTTGTCGGCATATGCCAGCATGCCCGAGAAATAGAAAACAGCGGCTACAGCAATATCTGTCCATTTCATATTTTTCTCCACACTATTGGTTCCAGCATATGATTGGACGGTCCATTATCAGAGATATTTCGCAGAAAACAACTATGACATATTCTGTCTTGACCCTTGATTGTTGCTTCGGTGTTTAACTATCTGAATTGTAGAGGCGAACTGCTGTTCGCCCAATCAGGGCGCATGCAATGCGCCCCTACGCCTGATTTGTATATTTAATCGCCGAAGCGATAACTAATCAAACGTTTTCCTCAGCAGATGCGCAAACAACGCCAGCAGCAGCATGGCCGAAACAACAACCGCCCCGGCGATCTTCCGCTTCTGGCGCGACTCGTCCAGGGCCGTGAGCTGAGCCTGGATCTTCTTCAGGTCCGCCTGTATCCCGGCCGACTCTTTCTTCACCATCTCCACGTCCACGTTGTGGAACAGGGTGTGGAAGCGGTTGCGCACGGCGAATAACCCCTTCTCCAGGCTCTCCGTATCAGTCCCTTGCCCCTTGTAGACCGCGATCCGCTTGTCCATGGCGACGATCATGGTCTCGGTCTCCAGCATGGCTGCCCTGATCACCTTGGCTCGCTCGTAGCTGTGGCACTGGCTGCAGCGTTTCTCGTTGATGATATCCAGCGACGCCTTGACCACCAGATGGTTGCTGTGGCAGGTGACGCAGGTCGGCCCCCCCTTGCCCAAGGCCTTGCCGTGGGCGCTGGCCAGATAGTCCTTCAACACCCCCACGTGGCAGCGGCCGCAGAAGGCCGGGATGGCCGGTTCCTTGGGCGCGCCCAGGAAGCCGCGGGCCGGACTCATGGCGTTGGCCGCGTCCTTGGGGTCGCCGCCGTGGCAGGCGTTGCAGGCGATGCCGTTTTCCGCGTGAATGCTCCCCTTCCAGAGTTTGACCGGCTCGCCGATCTTGCCCGGCATGGCGCCGTGGCACTGGATGCAGACGATCTCCTGCGGTTCCGCGGCGAATGAGGCCACAGGCAACAGCAGGGCGGCCAGGGGTAAGAGCAGGACGAGCAGGCTTCCCAACAGGTTCATGACAGTCTCCCGGTATCTCATGAGTAGTGCCCCCAGACGCTCAGCCCGATCCAGAGCAGAATCCCCCCCACGGCGCAGATCATGAACAGGGGGCGTTTCAGGGGGTGGCGTTCCTTGCTTCTGTCGATGAAGGGGAGCAGGGCCAGGAAGGTCATGGCGGCCCCCTGCACCGACAGGCCGATGAACTCGTTGGGGAAGATCTTCAAGGTCTGGTAGTTGGCCAGGAAGTACCATTCAGGCTTGATGTGGG
Organism: Oryzomonas sagensis; assembly: GCF_008802355.1. Lineage (NCBI taxonomy): Bacteria > Pseudomonadati > Thermodesulfobacteriota > Desulfuromonadia > Geobacterales > Geobacteraceae > Oryzomonas > Oryzomonas sagensis. Next base: position 15,146 of record NZ_VZRA01000010.1, read on the forward strand.
CCGGGGTCTGGAGCGGGTTGGCCGGGAGAAAGGAATCGCCGGTGAAGAACAGGTTGGGAGCGAAGAACACCACCGCCAGGAAACAGGCCAGGTAGATGAAGATGGAGCGCAGGTCTTCCAGGGCATAGTGGGGGAAGAACGGGATGCCCCCCGGATGGCTCTCGTAGCGGTAGCCGTCCCCCCGCCATTGGTTGGCGGTCTCCTTACGGCCGAAGGGGGGCGTGGAGACGCCGGTGCGTTGCAGGAAGAACAGGTGGGCGCCGACCACGGCCGCCATCCCCAACGGGATGAGCGCCACGTGCAGGGCGAAGAAGCGCCCCAGGGTCGGGGGGCCGACCAGCGTGCCCCCCCGCAGGAACTCCACCAGGTACGGCCCCACCGCCGGGATGGCGCCCACGCTGTTGGTGGCCACGGTGGTGGCCCAGAAGGAGAGTTGGCTCCAGGGAAGCAGGTAGCCGGTCAGAGAGATGCCCTGGACCAGGGTGAAGAGGATGAAGCCGGTGAGCCAGTTGAGCTCCCGCGGGCTCTTGTAGCTGTTCATGAAGAGCACGGACAACATGTGGAGGAAGAGCACCAGCACCATCATATTGGAGCCGATGGCGTGACACGTGCGGATGAGCCAGCCGAAGGGGACCTGGTTCATGATGAAGGACACGCTCTTGAACGCCTTGTCCGCATCCGGCACGTAGTAGATCAACAGCAGGATGCCGGTGACCACCTGCAGGGTGAAGATGAAGAGCAGGATGCTCCCCATGGAATACCAGGCATTGATGTTGCGGGGCAGGAGGTAGCCGGTCAGTTCCTTCGCCACGATCTCCCGGGCGCCGATGCGCACGTCGATCCAATCAATAAGCCGTTTGAAGAGAGCCATGCAGCCTCCTGGTGTTTCAGCCGACGGTGATGATGCCGTTGGCGACGCTAAAGGGAAGTTTTGCGAGCGGTTTGGGCGGGGGGCCGGCGGTGACCACCCCCTCGGGGGTGTAGTGGCCGCCGTGGCAGGGGCAGAGGAAATCCTGCTTGTCCTTCTCCCACTGCACGATGCACCCCAGGTGGGTGCAGACGGCGGAGAGGGCGATCAGTCCGCCGCCCCGTTTGCGCACCAGGACCGCCGACGCGCCGTTGAATTCGAAGAACTTGGCCTCGCCTTCCGGGATATCCTTCTCCGGGATCTCGACCCTGGCGGCCGCGCCCCTGGTGGAGCGGGGCGCCAGGTAGCGGTACACCGGCCAGACGGTCACGGCGGCAATGGCCGCCGCCAGCCCGCCCAGGCACACCCCCAGGAAGGTTCTCCTGCCGTTACTTTCCATGGATTCCTCCCGAGTGAAACAGAGATGATTACTTATAGCAACCCTGCCGGTTTTTTCAAGGCGAGAGTTTCGGCGCCGGCCCGATTTTGCAGCGGGAATAATGCCGATGGAGAGAGGAAAAAAGAATTGTTTACACAAAATTGCGTGTCGGGCACTTTACAATTGTCGCTCAAATTTGTTTATGCTAGAATTATTTATATTAAAATTATTGCACTGTTAATTGTTTTTTATGGAGGAAGGGAGAGGTATGACCAAAACCGTCAAGGTGGCAGAGATCATTAATAATATCCGCAGGGTGTTCCAGGTTTTCAACGACTATTCCAAAAAGGCCAAACGGGAAACCGGCCTGACCGGTCCCCAACTCTGGGCGATCAAGATGATTGCGGAGAATGCGCCGGTCAAGGTGTCGGATCTGGCGCGGCTCATGTTCGTCCAGCCGGCCACGGTCGTGGGCATCCTCGACCGTCTCGAACGGAAGGGGCTGGCAGAGCGGACCCGGTCGCGGGAAGACCGCCGGGTGGTGACCATCGAGCTGACCAAGGCCGGCAAGGATCTGGTCGTCGAGGCCCCGGAGGTCGTCCAGGGGCATCTGGTCAAGGGGCTGGAAACCCTGTCCGCGCACAAGCTCCTGCTTATTGAAGACGGCATGGAACAACTGGTGAAAATACTCGGCGCCCAGGAAATCCCCCCCAGGTTGATCCTGGCGCGGGAAGAGGAACTGGCCCAGGCGAAGAAAGCAGAGAAAAAAGAAGATAAGAGTTAACGGCATGGAGGGGGCATCCCCCCGGGACAGGGAACAGACCAGCGATACGTTTATGCCACGTCCCTAAAACCAATTTGAGAGGGAACCAGGATGAAAGGAAAGAGGATTTACCAGCATCTTTATTTTCAGGTTCTGGCGGCAATCGCCGCCGGCGTGCTGCTCGGCTACTACTACCCCGCAAGCGGCGTGGCCATGAAGCCATTCGGCGACGGGTTCATCAAGCTGATCAAGATGATCATCACTCCGGTCATCTTCTGTACGGTCGTGACCGGCATCGCCGGCATGGAGGACATGAAGAAGGTCGGCCGGGTCGGGGTCAAAGCGCTGTTCTACTTTGAAATGGTCACCACGGTGGCTCTCATCATCGGCCTGGCCATCGTCACCGTTATCCAGCCGGGCTCCGGCTTCAACGCCGATGTCAGCAAGATCGACACCAAAGCCCTGGCCGCCTTTACCACCCAGGCCCACTCAAGCAATACCGCCGATTTCCTCATGAACATCATCCCCACGAGCGTGGTCGATGCCTTTGCCAAGGGCGACATCCTCCAGGTGCTCCTCTTCTCCATGCTCTTCGGCTTTGCCCTCTCGGCCTTGGGCGAGCGGGGAAAGGTCGTGTGCAGGCTTGTGGAACAGATATCCCATATCCTGTTCGGCATTGTCGGCATCATCATGCGGCTCGCCCCCCTGGGCGCCTTCGGCGCCATGGCGTTCACCATCGGGAAGTTCGGGGTCGGTTCCCTGTCCAAGCTGGGGATGCTCATGGGGAGTTTCTACCTCACCTGCATCATCTTCATCTTCGTGGTGCTCGGCACCATTGCCAGGATCACCGGTTTCAGCATCTTCAAGTTCATCCGCTACGTCAGCGAGGAGATTCTCATCGTGCTCGGCACGTCGTCGTCCGAATCGGCACTCCCGCGCATGATGTCCAAGCTGGAGAATCTGGGGTGCAGGAAATCGGTCGTGGGGCTCGTCATCCCCACCGGTTACTCCTTCAATCTGGACGGCACCTCCATCTACCTGACCATGGCCGCGCTGTTTGTGGCCCAGGCCACCAATACCCACCTTACCTGGACCCAGACCCTGACCATGCTCGCCATCCTTCTCCTGACCTCCAAAGGGGCGGCCGGGGTTACGGGGAGCGGCTTCGTAACCCTGGCGGCCACCTTTGCCGCCATCCCGACCATTCCGGTGGCCGGCCTGGCCCTGATACTGGGGATCGACCGCTTCATGTCCGAGGCGCGCGCCATCACCAACCTGATCGGCAACGGCGTCGCCACCGTGGTCGTCTCCAAATGGGAAAACGAGATGGACATGGAGCGGCTGCACTGCGTCCTGAACCGGGAGGCATACCCGACGGAGGCCGATGAGGAGGCCCTGGCGGAGGAGGATGCATCTTTTCTTGAGCAGGTGCCGGTTAAAGAGTAAGATAGGGATGGAGCCGGCATTCAATGCATGGGGCGGATGCCTCGAAACTTCTGTGCCGGCAGGGAAAGCGGAGTGTACATGAATATTCTGACCCTGAGTTGCCGGACCCATTCCATAAAATTCCATCTCTTCACGTGGGGCGGCGAGTCGCTGCTTGCGGCGGGGGATGTCAAGCGGGTCGGGCTCGGCGGGACGTCCATCAGCCTGAAGGTGACGGGCCGGGAGAATGAAACCCGGGAGGTGGAGTTTGTCGATCACCGCGGGGCCGTCTCCCTGATCCTCGCCATCCTGGACGACCCCCGGCACGGCATCGGGGAAGAAGCGGTACAGATCGGAGCCGTGGGCCACCGGGTGGCCCACGGTGGGGAACAATTCCGCCACTCCGTGGTGATCGACGACCAGGTGCTTGAGGCCATCCGGGACCTCCAGCAACTGGCGCCGTTGCACAATGCCGCCAATATCGCCGGGATCGAGGCCGCGGCAGAGTTGCTGCCCCATATCCCCCATGTGGCCATCTTCGATACCGCCTTCCACGTCACCATGCCGGATTTCGCCTATATCTATCCCTTGCCGTACGAATGGTACAAAAAGTTCGGCGTGCGGCGCTACGGGTTTCACGGGCCGTCCCATATCTATCTCTCCCGGCGGGCCGCCATGCTCCTGGGCAAGCGGGCCGCCGCCTGCAACCTGATCACCATCCATATCGAGAAGGGGGTGTCCCTGTGCGCCATCAAAAACGGCGTGTCCATCGATACCAGCATGGGGCTGACCCCCTTGGAGGGGGCGGTCATGGAGACGCGCAGCGGCGACTTCGACGCCGGCATCACCCCTTTCATCATGCAGCAGTTGAACCTTTCGGCTCGTGAGATTGAGAGCATCCTCAACCAGAAGAGCGGGATGCTGGGCATAACCGGGTTGAATACGGACCGCCGGCATATCCTGGAGGCCGCCTCCACCGGGCATGCCCGCTGCAAGCTGGCCCTGAAGATGGAAGCCTACCGCCTCAAGAAGTATATCGGCGCCTACCTGGCCGCCGTGGGGCCGCTGGATGCCGTGGTCTTCACCACCGGGGTGGGCGAGTGGGAGTGGCTCGCCCGTGAGTTGACCCTGGAGGGGCTGGAATGCTTCGGCATCCTGCCCGACCCGGAGAGAAACCGCGCCGCCCGCTCGGAGCGGGAAGAGGCGCTCATTACCGCCGACGCGTCGCCGGTCAAGGTCTTTGTCATGCCCACCGACGAAGAGCTCGTCTTTGCCCAGGACGTGACCGCCATCCTGGCCGGGGAGTACAGCGACCACCAGCACTACGACTATTCCTTCGCCCGTCCCGATTTCGTTCCCCTCCGGCCTGCGGCATAGGCCGCAGGCCGGTTCTCCGCTTCACCCCCCATGCTATATTTTCCTTTTTTTGCGCTATAATTTACCCTGTTGATGGACAGCGACCTCCCGCTGAACCCTTCTCCGGGGGATCAACCACCCCCTGACCCCTTGAGGCCCCAGAGGGTCCTCCTTATCAAGGAGGGGGAAGAGATTTGCGCGTTTTTCTCCCCTCCTGGTTCAGGAGGGGCCGGGGGGGAGCCGTCCCCGGCGGCAGCGCCACCCAAGGATGGATGCATGGCGAACGTTCTGATCATCGATAACGACGATGCGACCGGTTCTTCACTCTGCCGGACGGTGACCGACATGGGGCACGACGCCTCCTGGAGGAAAAACCTGCGGGAGGGGGTGCCGTTGGCCGTCTCCCGGCCGTTCGATGTCGTGTTCCTCGCTATCCATCTGCCCGACGGCAACGGGCTCGACCTGTTGCCGGTCATCCAGGCGACCTCCTCCGCCCCGGAGATCATCATCATGACCGGGGCGGACGAACCGGACGCCGCCGAAACGGCCATCAAGAGCGGGGCGTGGGATTACGTGACCAAGGGGGCGGCCCCGGAGGAGGTCAAGCTGCCGCTGGTCCGGGCGATCCAGTACCGGCAGGAGAAGCTCTACTGCTCCCGGAAGAACGTGACCTCCCTGAAGCGGGACGATATCGTCGGTAGCAGCCGGAAGCTGACCGCCTGCCTCGACCAGGTCGCGCAGGCCGCGGTGAACGACATCCCCGTCCTGATCACGGGTGAAACCGGCACGGGCAAGGAACTCTTTGCCCGGGCCATCCACCATAACAGCGGACGGGCGGCGGGCAATTTCGTGGTGGTGGATTGCGCCGCCCTGCCCGACACCCTGGTGGAAAGCCTCCTGTTCGGCCACGAAAAGGGGGCCTTTACCGGCGCGGAACACGGGCGCGACGGCCTGATCCTCCAGGCCCACGGCGGCACCCTGTTCCTGGACGAGGTGGGGGAGCTTTCCGTCTCCGTGCAGCGGGCCTTTCTGCGGGTGCTCCAGGAACATCGCTTCCGCCCTCTGGGGGGGAGCCGGGAGGTGGAGAGCGATTTTAGGCTCGTCTCCGCCACCAACCGGGACCTGGACGCCATGGTGCAGGGGGGCCAGTTCCGCAGCGACCTCCTGTTCCGGCTCCGCTCCTTTACCATCGAGATCCCCCCCCTGCGCGACCGGGATGGGGACGTCAAGGAGTTGGTGCGCTACCACATGGACCGGCTGTGCGAACGCTACGGCCTGGCCCATAAGGGGTTCGCCCCCGAATTTCTCCAGAGCCTGGCCGCCTACGCCTGGCCCGGCAATGTCCGGGAACTGATCAACACCCTGGACCGGGTCATCGTTTCCGCGCGCTACGAGCCGACCCTCTTTCCCAAGCATCTCCCCAGCGACATCCGCATCAAGGCGGCACGGGCCGCGAACGGCCATAAGCGGCAGGGCGACGCCCCCCCGGCCGCCTTCCACGGGCTCCCCCCGCTGCACGATTTCCGGGACGAGACGGTGCAGCGGGCCGAAAACAACTATCTCCACGAACTGATCGCCGTCACCAGGGGGAATATCAACGAGGCCTGCAGCATCTCAGGGCTTTCCCCATCGCGCCTCTATGCCCTGATGAAGAACCATGGCATCCACCGTCGTTATTTCGATCCCGATGCCGAGGGGGAATGACCCCCGGCACCGGGGGGGCCGCGCCGCGATTTCCTGGCCGGCGGCACATTTTCCTGTTTCGCAGTAATTCTCCTGCCACGCAAGAAAAAACTCTCCACGCATATCCACGGCCCTGATCAGCAACAATCCGAAATCATTCGTTTGTTTTTTTACCGCGGCATCGTTCTTTTCCGGTACGCCTGATGCTATGGCTAACGGTAGCGGGCCTGCGCCTTTGGTGCAGCGCGGGGGATTTGCCGCAACCAACGGATCACGGCACCATGCGGAGGGGCTATGGGAACCAACGGCACGGGCATGGCACGGGGATGTTTCCTGGCGGTACTGGCGACGCTGCTTTGTGCGCCCGCCTCCTTCGGCGCGCGGGACAACGGCGAATGTCTCGAATGTCACGGTGAGCAGTCCATCATCCAGCAGGGGGGCGCCCGCCTCTATGTCGATCCGCTGAAATTCGCCGACACCAGCCATGGGGTCGTCGGCTGCACCTCATGCCACGACAGCGTGACCGACAGACATCCCGAAGACGGGACCAAGCCCTCACACGCCACCTGCAAGGAATGCCACGGCGCGGTTGCCAAGGAGTACGCCCAAAGCCTGCACGGCGGGAACGCCGCCTGCGCCGACTGCCACAACCCGCACCGGGCGCGGAAATCGGCCGATGTGTCGGGGGTGGAGATCAACGCCGTCTGCTCCCGTTGCCACAAGGCTCCGGCAACCGTGAAGAGCCATGAAAAATGGCTCCCCGTGGCGAGGCTGCACCTGGACAGTCTCCCCTGCATCACCTGCCATACCGGGTCAAAGGGGTATTACATCAGCCTGTTTGTGGAGAAGGAGGCCCGGAAGGGCGCTTTCCGCCTGGCGACCTACGACGAGCTGGCGCGGCTGACCGGCGAGAGCGGCATCGCCTCCCTGATCGATACCAACGGCGACAATTACATCTCGCTCCTGGAGTTGCGGAAATTCAACAAAAAAGCTCGTGACGACGGAATGCGCCTGCGGGGCATGATGATGCCCCAAGTGATGACCCACAGCTACCAGATTCTGGACAATCGCTGGGATTGCACCTTCTGCCACGTCTCCGGGACCAAGGGGCTGCAGACCAGCTTCGTATCCTTCCCCGGCAAGAACGGGATCTACAGCCGGGTAGCCGTTGAAAAGGGAGCGATCCTGGATGTCCTCTACGGCACCCCCGACTTCTACATGACCGGCGCGACCCGCAGCAAGGGGGTCAGCATCATAGGCGCCCTCATCATCGCCTGCGGGATCGTCGTCCCCCTGGGGCACGGGTTCATCCGCTTCCTGACCCGCAGGAAGCGGGAGCACAACCACGGCCAGGCCGCCCATGAGGTCATCGTCTACCTGCAGCCGACACCGGTCAGGATCTGGCACTGGATTCACGCCTTAAGCATCGTCACCCTCTGCGTCACCGGGGTGCAGATCCGCTTTCCCGAGGTCGTCAACCTGTTCGGCAGCTACCGGGCGGCGGTGATGCTGCACAACGTGGCCGGGGTTGTGGTGGCGCTCTCCATGGTGTACTGGATTCTCTATTATGTCGTCATCTCCCACGCCATCGGCAGGATCTACTTCCCCACCGGGGACGAGGTGAGGCACGGGCTCATCCGGCAGGCGATCTTCTACGCCTTCAACTACTTCCGCGGCAAGCCGAATCCCTTCCACGCCACCCCGGAGAACAAATTCAACGCGCTCCAGAAGACGGCCTATCTGGTGATCATGCTCGTCTTCATGCCGCTGGTGATCGTCACCGGCTTCCTGCTGCTGGATATCCAGCCCCTGCGGAACATGCTGTTCCTGCTGGGGGGGATCAAGCTGATCGACGGGGTGCACTTCTTTACCGCCTGTTGCCTATGCGCCTTCACCTTCTTCCATTTTTATCTGACGACCTTGGGCCCCACCCCGTTTTCCGAGATCAGGACCATGTGGACCGGATGGGAGAAGGAGGAGGAACCGGAGGAGAGCGAGCCGTCAACGGCCAAGTGATTTCCGTTCCGGCTGTAAAAGGGAGGTCGAGAGTCATGAGAACGACCAGCAGAAGGCAATTTCTCAAGCTGCTCGGGGCAACCGGCGCCGGGCTTCTGGCCGGTCGGCCGTGCGCCGCCCGGGGGGCAGGGACCGTCAACAACGACGAACTGGGCATGCTCTATGACGCCACGCGCTGCGTGGGGTGCAAGGCGTGCATGGCGGCCTGCAAGCGGGTCAACCGCGACTCCGGCGGCCTCGCCTACGAGCGGGCCCCGTTCGATCAGGATAAATTGTGGGATGCGCCGGCCGACCTGTCGGGGAACACCAGGACCCTGATCAAGCTGTACAAGGGGCCGCAAAACCGCTGGTCGTACATCAAGTACTCCTGCATGCACTGCCAGGAGCCTTCCTGCGTGTCGGTCTGCCCGGTCAGCGCCATGACCAAGGACAAGGCGACCGGCATCGTGGACTACGACAAGAACAAGTGCATCGGCTGCCGCTACTGCCAGATCGCCTGCCCCTTCAGCATCCCCCGCTTCCAGTGGGAACGGAAGGCCCCCCAGATCGTCAAATGCGACCTGTGCCGCAACACCAACCTGCGGGGCAAGGGGCTGCCGGCCTGCGCCGAGGTCTGCCCGACGGGGGCCATAACCTTCGGCCGGCGCGGCGACCTGCTGCGGGATGCGCGTGGCAGGATCGAGGCCAATGGCGGCCGGTACGTCAACTACGTCTACGGCGAGCACGAGGTGGGGGGAACCAATCATCTCTACCTGGCAGGGGTGCCGTTCCCCAGGCTCGGCCTCCCCCGGTTGCCGGCCGAGGCGCCGGCCGAATTCTCCGAACGTATCCAGCACACCATCTACAAGGGGTTCATCGCCCCGGTCGCGCTCTACGGCATGCTCTGCATCATCGCGCTCAGGAACCGGAAAAAAAGGGAGAGCAAGGGTATCCAGGAAGAGGAGGAATGACCATGAGGGAGCACGAACACAGCAAGGAATTCGTCCGGGTGCACAGCCCGATCCTGACCAAGCCCTTCTATTTCTTCCTGGCACTCTCCCTGGTGGGGGTCTACTTCATCATCCTCAGGTTCGTCAGGGGGATCGGGGCGGTTTCCAACCTGAGCGACGGCTATCCCTGGGGGATCTGGATCGCCTACGACGTGGCCACCGGCACCGCCATCGCGTGCGGCGGCTATGCCGTCGCCATCCTGGTGTACATCCGCAACCGCTGGCAGTACCATCCGCTCATCCGTTCCGCCATCCTGACCAGCCTGTTCGGCTACTGCCTGGCCGGCTTCTCGGTCATGGTGGACATCGGCCGCCCCTGGAACGCCTACGGGTTCTTCATGCCGTCCCGCTGGCAGCCCAACTCGGCCATGTTCGAGGTGGCCCTCTGCATCATGGGGTACTGCGTGGTGCAGATCATCGAGTTCTTCCCCTCCCTCCTCTGCGTTCTGGAACACAGCAAGCTGAAATGGCTCCAGAAGGCCATTTATCACTTCCATCCGCGCCACACTCCCCAGGACGAGGCCCTGGTGCGGACGACCGTGGAATGGGTCCACTCGGCCACCGCCTGGTTTCATCCCAAGTTCAACACCATCCTGATCTTCATCGTGGCGCTCGGCCTCGTCCTGCCGACCATGCACCAGTCGTCCCTCGGCTCCCTGATGCTGATCGCCCCCACCAAGCTGCACCCGCTCTGGCATACCGGCTTCCTGCCGCTGCTCTTTCTGATCAACTGCATGTACATGGGGTATGCCATCGTGATCCTGGAATCCCTGGTCTCCTCCTACCTGCTCAAGCGGGAGTACGAGGTGGAGGAGTTGTCCGGGCTGGCCCACATCATCCCCTGGCTCGCCGCCGTCTGGCTGGCGGTGCGCTTGGGCGACCTCATCCAGCGCGACCAGGTGGCCCTCGTCTTCAAGGGGGACAAGTACTCCCTGTTCTTCCTGCTGGAGTTCCTGCTCCTGGCCGGCGGCTCCCTGCTCCTCTTCGAGAGCAAGCGGTGGCGGTCGCCGCGCTGGCTCTTCGCCACCGCCGTCATGATGCTCCTGGGCGGCGCCCTGTACCGCTTCAACGTCTACCTGATCGGCTTCATCCCGGGCACCGGGTGGCGGTATTTCCCCTCCTTCGCGGAATTGATGATCTCGGTCGGCATCGTATCCATCGAAATCCTGGGCTACCAGGTGTTGATCAAGTTTTTGCCGGTGCTTCCCAATCCCCACATGCACCGCGATATCGCCCACGTGAAGCCGCCCAAGGCGGCCGAGGCCGTGGCCAGGGCCTGATGCGGCCCGTGTGAAAGGACCGTAACGCCATGCAGATACTCCTGTTCGCACGGGACGGGGTCGGCGACCACATCCGCGACGCCGTGACCCGCACCGTGCCTGAAACCGAGGTCTTCGGCGCCATGGACGACCTGGTCAGCCGGTTCAGGCGCCCGTCCGGGGAGCCGGTGGTGGCTGTGCTGATCGTCGGCTCCCTGGGCGAGCTTGCCGCCCTGCGGCAGGTGAAGGGGATGCTGCACGATTGCCGCACCGTCCTGATCCTGCCCGACCGGGAGGCGGAGACCGTGGCGGCGGGGCACCGTCTCCACCCCCGTTTTCTCGGGTGCCTGGATGACGACGGGGAGGAGGTGGCCGCCGTGCTGTGCAAGATGCTGGCGCTGCAGAAGGCTAACCGGGCGGAATGCCGGAATACCGCGCCGGTGGTTGAAGAGCCGCAGGGCGCCCCGATGCCACCGGGGCGGGGATGACGATCCCGCAGGGGAACCGCCATGGAACAGGACATCCTGAACACGGTATTCGAGGTGGAGCGGGAGATCCGGGAGATGGTCGCCGCCGAGCAGCAGCGGGCCGAAGGCGATCTGGCCGCCCTGCGCCGGGAATGCGCGGACCTGGCGGCGGGGGAGGAGGTCCGGCTGCGGGAGGAGTTGGCCGCCGCGGTGGCGGCCGTGGAAACGGGTGAGGCGCGTCGGCAGGCCGATGCCGCCGTGACGGAGGCCGAGGCGCGAGCCGGGCGGCTGGCCGGGCTCGGGGACGACCTGCTTGCGGGGTGGGTGCGCCAGGGGATCAGGACCATACTACCGGGTGAATGACATGATCGTCGCCATGTCCAAGGTTGAGATCATAGGACCCATGGAGCTTCTGCTCCCGGTGCTGGACCGTGTCCGGGCCCTGGGGCTGTTCCAGGTGGAACAGGAGATGCGCGGCTTTGTGGACCGGGAGGATGAAAAGGCGTTCCGGCCGGTCCGGCTGGATAAGAAGACCCTGGCGGAACGGTCGTACTGCGACGGCCTTATGGCAAAGATCGACCAGTTGGCCGGCTTCCTCCCCAAGCTGCCCACCCGGTGCAGCTACCTCGAGCCGCACAGCGCCGTGGGGATCGTGGCCGAGGTGGTGGACAAACACACACTCCTGTGCAGCGGGCTCTGCCGCCGGCGGGACGCCCTGGAGGGGGAACGGGGGGAGCTGCTCCGGCAGACCGCCTTCCTCGACGCCCTGGAACCGCTCTTCAAGACGGCCGGGGAGGGGACCGGGCTCGATTTCATCGGCGTGTCCCTGAAAGACGGCGAGGCGGTGGATCACCTCTACCAGTTGATCGCGCGTCTGACGGGCGACACCTTTGAATTCGTCACGACCGGGGGCCCGGAGGGGGCGATCATCGTGCTCGTCACCCTGCCGGTCGAGCTCGGGGCCAAGGTGCGGGACGTGCTCAATGGGGAACGCATCCCGGAGTTGGCTTTCCCGGCCTCCCTGAGCCAACTCCCGTTCCCTGACAAGGTGCGCGCGGTGCGCCGCCGGATCGGCGACATCGGGGCCGAACTCGACCGGGTGAACGCCGAACTGCACCGCTTTGCCTCCCGCTGGTGGCCCACCTATTCCTGCGTGCGGGAGTGGCTGCTGGACCGCCTGGCCCTGCTCACCACCACCGCGGCCATCCACAAGACCGACCTCTGCTTCTTCATCCACGGCTGGATGCCTTCGCCGGACGTGCCCCGGCTCCGCTCCCTGCTGAACGGGGAGTTCCAGGGGCGGGTGGTGGTGGAGGAGCAGGGGGCCCTGGAGGAGGAGATGGAGGTCATCCCCATCGCCATCAGGAACCCTCCCTATTTCCGCCCCTTCGAACTCTTTACGCGTATCCTGCCGCTCCCCTCATACCGCTCCTACGACCCGACCCCCTTCATCGGCATCTTCTTCCCGATCTTCTTCGGCATGATCCTGGGGGATGTGGGGTACGGCCTGCTGCTTTTGGCCTGTGCCCTGGTCATGCTGAAGCTGTTCCGCACGCGGCGCGACCTGCACGATGCCGCCCTGATCCTGCTGGTCTCCTCCTGCTATGCCGTGGTGTTCGGCTTTCTGTACGGCGAATGCTTCGGCGGGACGGCCGGGGGGTGGCGGCTCCTGGAACAGACCTGTGTCATCGAGCGTAGTCGCTCGATCATGCCGATGTTGGCGTTTTCCCTCTCCATCGGCGTCGCCCATGTCACCCTCGGCCTCTGCCTCGGCTTCTGGTCGACCCTGCGAAGGCGTTTGGTCAGGGAATCCCTGGCAAAGCTCGTGAACATCCTGCTCCTGCTCTGCCTGGCGGCCCTGGCCGTGTCCCTGTTCAGCCCGTTTCCGCCCCCGATCCGCAAGGGGCTCAACGTGGCCGTGCTGGTCGCCATCCCGCTCATGCTCCTGACCGGCGGACTTCTGGCGCCGCTGGAGATGATGAAGAACATCGGCAATATCGTCTCCTACGCCCGGATCATGGCCATCGGGCTCGCCTCGGTGCTGATCGCCCAGGTGGCGAACCGGTTCGCGGGGCTGACCGGGGATGTGCTGACCGGCGCCGTGGCCGGGGGGCTCATCCACCTGATCAATATCGCCCTGGGGATTTTCTCCCCCACCATCCATAGCCTGCGGCTCCATTATGTGGAGTTTTTCGACAAGTTCATCGTCTACGGCGGCCGGAGGTTCGAACCGTTCAAAAAACCGCCCGGATAGCCCCGCAGGGGCGGTCAGCGGGGTTCCCCGTTCGAAAGGAGGGAAGGAAAAATGGAAAAGGTATTGCTCGGTTTTGCCGCGGCCCTTGCCGTGGGGCTCTGCGCCATCGCCACCGGGTGGGCCCAGTCCCGGATCGGCTCGGCCGGCGCCGGCACCCTGGCCGAGAAGCCCGAGCTGTCGGGGACGATCATCATCCTGCTGGCCATCCCCGAAACCATGGTGATACTCGGCTTCGTGGTCGCAGCCATGATTCTCTATCTCTAAGGGGGGACGCCATGGGATACCATGAACTCGTCGCATCGCTGCGGCGGGAGGGTGAGGAACGGGTCGCCGCCATCCGGCTGGCGGCGGGAGCGGAGGGCGACCGGATCAGGGGGGATGCCGCCTTGGAGCTACAGGCGCTGCGGGAGAGCTACGCCCGACGCCGGGCGGACGCCGTTGCCGCTGCGGCCGGCAAGCTGGCGGCCGAGGGGCGGCGCCGCGCCGAACGGATCAGGCTGCATGCCGAAAGCTCTCTGGCCGAGCGGCTGTACGCCGTGGCCCGGGCCTCGTTGCCCGAACTGCGAGATGAAGAGTATGCAACGCATTTCGCCAGCCTGGTCGGGGAACTCCTCCCCTGCGCCTGGGAAACCGTCTGGGTCAACCCGGCCGACGTCGCCTTGGCCCAAAGGCACTTTCCCGGCGCCCGCATAGAGGGCGACCGCGCCATCTCCGGCGGCCTGAGGGTTGCGGGGGAGGGGGGGCGGCTCACCATCGACAATACCTTCGAGAAGCGCCTGGAACGGTGCTGGCCCGAGCTCGCCTCCGAGGTCGTGGCGGCGGTCCTGCCCACGGTGTGACCCATGGGACTCCTGGCGGAACATGGGGGAAGCGGCGTGCCGCTCCCCTACCTCCTGGCGCGCGTCATGGGGCGGCGCGCCTACCTGGTGACGGACTGGCAGCGGGTGCTGGCCGCGGCCGAACCCCTGGCCTCCCTCCCCCCGTCCCCCTACCGCCAGGACCCGGAGGGGGGAGCGGACGAGGGGCTGTGGGGCGGCCTCCAGCGGGAGTTCGCCTGGGTCCACCGCCAGATGGGGCACCGCCTCCAGGAGATCTTCGAGCCGTTCTTTCTCACCCTGGAACTGCGCACCCTCTTCATGGCGCTGCGCCTCCGGTTCCGGGGTGAAGAGGGGCGCTCCCTGGCGGACCTGCTCCGTTTCAGCCTGCTCTGCGCCCCGGTGAAAAGGCTTCTTAGCGAAGGGGAGGACCTGCCGGCAATCCTGGCCGGGGTGGGGGCGCACGCGTCCTTTTGGCCGGACGCGGGGCGAGCCTTGCCGGAGATCCTGCGGCACCAGGGGATGCGGGGGTGCGAGGAACAACTGGTGGACGCCGGTCTGGAACATGCGGCCGCTCGTCGCCTCCATCCCGCTGTGAGCCTGTTTGTGACCCGGCTCATCGACCTGGAGAATTTTGTCGCCCTGGCCAAACAGGTGCGCTGGAGGATGGGGGAGTCCGGTTTTGTGGCGGGGGGAAGTATCGGCGTGGCGCTCCTCCGGGAGGCGGCCCGCGATCGGGAGGGTGGAAAGGCGCGCCGTCTCGCGGCCCGCGTGCTGGGGATGGAGCTGGACCCCACCGCCGCCGAGCTGGTCCCGCTCCTGGCGGCCCGCTTGGGCCTGACCCTGCGCCGACAGGGGCGGGAGCCGGACGGGGTCGGCCTGATCCTGGACTACCTCTGGCGGCGTTTGACCGAGACGCGCAACCTGTCCCTGCTCCTCCACGGTAGCGACCTGGAGCGCGAGACCCTGGGAAGGGAGATGGTGCTGTGAAGAAGATCGTCTTCATCACCCCTGGGGATGCCCGGCCCGGCTTCGCCCTGGCCGGTTTCCAGCAGCACACGACCACCGTCGCCGGGGTCGAGGAGGCGTTGCGCAGCGTGCTGGCCGACCCGGAAACCAGGGTGGCGGTGGTGGACGAACGGCTGTTGCCGGGCATGAGCGAGGAGCGTTTCAAGGAGATGGGCGCCCGGTGGCCCGGTGTGTTGGTGGTCCTCCCGGCGCCGGAGCAGAAGGGGGCGGAGAGCGAGGAAGACTACGCCCTGCGTATCATCAGGAAGGCAATTGGGTATCACGTGCGCTTGCAGCGGTAGGGGCAGGAGCGGGACCTATAGGACTCATAGGTTCTATAAGACCGGAGTAGCTATCCTCACAGAAAAGGACCTCACCATGGACGGACGCATCACCGGCATATCCGGCCCCACGGTCACCGCAAAGGTCGGCGGTGTGAAGCTGTGCGACATGGTCCTGGTGGGCCATGCCGGGCTGGTGGGCGAGGTGGTGCGGCTGGCGGGGGAACAGGCGATCGTCCAGGTCTACGAGAATACCCTGGGGCTGGGGGTGGGGGAACCGGTCGTGGGGACCGGGGGGCAGCTCACCGTCACCCTCGGTCCGGGGCTGGTCTCCACCATGTACGATGGCCTGCAACGGCCCCTGGAACGGGTGCGCGCCGCTGTGGGCCCCTTTATCCGGCCCTGCCGGGATATCCCCCCCCTGGACACCGCAGCGGAATGGCGATTCGAGCCGGACCGGAAGGCCGGGGATGAGGTAGGGGCTGGCGAGGTCATCGGGCGCATCCGGGAGGGGGCGTTCGTCCACCTGATAACCGCCCCGGTACCCGGCAGGCTGGGGGAGGTGCGGTCGGGGAGGTGCACCCTGGCGGAGCCGGTGGCCCGCTACGCGGACGGGTGCGGGATTTTTGCCCTCCAGAAATGGCCGGTGCGCCGGCCGCGCCCCTTCCGGCGCAAGCTCCCCCCGGTGCTGCCGCTCGTCACCGGCCAGCGGGTCATCGACTTCCTCTTCCCCCTGGTGCGGGGCGGCACCGCCATCTTTCCGGGCGGCTTCGGCACCGGCAAGACCATCCTGGAGCAGACCATCGCCAAGTTCGCCGACGCGGACCTGGTGGTGTACGTGGGGTGCGGCGAGCGGGGCAACGAGATGGCGGAACTGCTGGAGGAGTTCCGCACCCTGAAGGATCAACGCACCGGCGCCTCGCTCCTGTTCCGTACCATCGTGGTGGTCAACACCTCCAACATGCCGGTGGCCGCCCGGGAGGCGTCCATCTACACCGCCGTCACCATTGCGGAATACTACCGGGACCTGGGGCTGCACGTGCTGCTCCTGGCCGACAGCATCTCCCGCTGGGGCGAGGCGCTGCGGGAGATCTCCTCCTCCCTGGAGGAGATGCCGGGCGAGGAGGGGTATCCCACCTATCTCTCGTCCCGGCTGGCGGCCTTTTTCGAGCGCGCCGGGGCGGTGGAGACCCTGAACGGCGCCATCGGCTCCCTCACCATGATCCTCTCCGTCTCCCCGCCGGGGGGGGACTTCTCCGAGCCGGTCACCCAGGCCTGCCTCCGCACCACCGGCGTGTTCCTGATGCTGGACGCCGCCCTGGCCCACAGCCGCCATTATCCGGCCATCAACTGGGCCCAGAGCTATTCCCTCTACGCCGCCGGGGTGACGGGGCACTTCACCGCCCGGGTGGCCCCTGCCTGGGGAGAGATGCAGCAGCGCTGCCGGGAGCTGTTGCAGCGGGAGGAGACCCTGCGGGAGGTGGCGGAGATCGTGGGGGCCGAGGGGTTGCAGGATGGGGACCGGCTCCTGATGATGACCACGGAGCGGATCAGGAACGAGTTTCTCTGCCAGAACGCCTACGGCGACGACGCCTTTTGCGCCCCGGAACGGACGGCGGCAAAGATGGGCGCCATCCTGGCGTTGTACGACCGGGCCGAGGCCGGACTCAAGCAGGGGCTTTCCCTGGACGAGGCGCTGGTATCCCGTGTGGCGAGTACCTTGTAACACTTACGTTAACGGATACAATTCCCTCCCCCCTCGCGGGGGAGGGTTAGGGTGGGGGGGACGTTGCCATGACGTGGGCCTGGTTGCAGCTTCACCCACCCCCTAACCCCTTTAGGCCCCAGAGGGTCCTCCCGTCAAGGGAGGGGGAACTTCCCGGCATAGTGCTCCATGATCTGATCCTGTCCGACACGAGGTGGCTATGAGGCTGAGCGAACACCGATACCGTACCGTCGCCTCCGTGGGGGGGCCGCTCCTCTTCGTGGAGGGCGTCGTGAACTGCCGCATGGGGGAGATGGTGCGGATCATCTACCCGGACGGCACGGCTGTGGCTGGCGAGGTGTTGAAGATCTCCGGCCAAACCGTGCTGATCCAGGTGTTCGGCGAGACCGCGGGCATCGACCTGGGGGCCGAGGTGATCTTCAGCGATGCGGTCCGCCGGGCTCCATTGTCCCGCTCCATGGTGGGGCGGGTCTTCAACGGCTCCTTCGAACCCATCGACGGTCTCCCCATGTTTATCCCGGAGCAGTGGGGCGGGGTGAACGGCCTCCCCATCAACCCCACGGCCCGGGCCTGCCCCGAGGAATTCATCGAAACCGGCTTTACGGCCATCGACACCCTCAACACCCTGGTCAAGGGGCAGAAGCTCCCCATCTTCTCCTGCGCCGGGCTCCCCTCCCGCGAGGTGGCGGCCGGCATCCTGCGCAACGCGCGCCTGGCGGGCGGGGGCGAATTCGTGGTGGTGTTCGTGGCCCTGGGGTTGACCCACCACGACTACTCCTTTTACATGGACGCGCTCCAGGAGATGCACACCGGTTTCGTGGCCTTCGTGAACCGGGCCGACGAACCGGTGGTGGAGCGGCTCCTGGCGCCCCGCTTCGGCCTGGCCTGCGCCGAGTACCTGGCCTTTTCCTGCGGCATGGACGTGCTGGTGGTGGTGACCGACATCACCAACTACTGCGACGCCCTGCGGGAGGTCTCCACGGCCCGGGAGGAACTCCCCGGCCGCCGGGGCTACCCCGGCTACATGTACTCCGACCTGGCCTCTCTGTACGAACGGGCCGGGCGGATACAGGGAACGGCCGGGTCGGTGACCATGCTGCCGGTGGTGACCATGCCGGAGGACGACATCACCCACCCCATCCCGGACCTGACCGGCTATATCACCGAGGGGCAGATCGTGCTCTCCCGCGAGCTGCACCAGCGGGGCGTCTTCCCGCCGGTGGACGTGCTCCCCAGCCTGTCCCGGCTCATGCAGCGCGGCATCGGCCCCGGCCATACGCGGGATGACCATCGTCGGATCGCCGACGCCCTGTACCGGCACTACGCCAAGGGGCGCTATGTGCGCGGCCTGGAGGCGGTGGTGGGGCGGGAGGGGATGGTGGAGGCGGATCGGGTGATGCTGGATTTCGCCGACGCCTTCGAGGCGGAGGTCATCGGCCAGGGCGAGGCCCGGCGGGGGATCGGCGCGAGCCTGGACGCCGGGCTGGCCCTGTTGAAACGTTTTTCTTTGGAGCCGCCATGATCCACCCGACCCGCACCAACCTGCTGCTGCTCAAGGAAAAGGCCCGCTCCGTGACCGGGAGCGTCGGCATCCTCACGGCCCGCCGCCTGGCCCTGATCCGAGAGATCCTGGCCATCTCCACCCCCTTCCTCCAGTCTCGGGCCGAGGTGAAAAAGGCCTACACCAGGGCCCTGACCGAGATGGCGCTTGCCAGTGGCCTGGAGGGGGACGATTTCGTCGGATCGCTCCCCATGGGGACTGCCCGGGATGTGGGGGTGGAGGTGGGGGAGCGGAACGTCATGGGGCTCCGTTACCGGGAAATCCAGGTCCAGGGGGAGGTGCGCCGCCCCCCGGACGAGCGGGGCTACGACTGCCGCTTCACCACTCCGCACCTGGAGGAGGCCATCGGCCTCTTCGAGGAGATCGTGGCGGAGATGTTGGTGATCGCCGCCTTCGAGGTGCGCATGAAGCGGCTGGGGGAAGAGGTGGTCCGGGTGACGCGACGGATCAGGGTGCTGGAGGAGCGGGTGCTCCCCGGCCTGCAAAGCGAGATCAGGGCAATCGCCCACTATATCGGCGAGCGGGAGCGGGAATCCTTCTACCGCCTGAAGCGTTTCAAGGAGCAGCGGAGCGGATGAGCCGGACGGGGCAAGTGGGATAACTACCATGATATCACCGTTTTGCCCTGTGATCTCAGGATGATGATTTTTTTGCGTACATTTTGAGTTGACACAGCCAATAATTCCATGCTAAAAAATCGACTCTACACCGCTATTCCCCAATAGCTCAGTTGGTAGAGCAGGTGGCTGTTAACCACCTTGTCCCTGGTTCGAGTCCGGGTTGGGGAGCCAAACAAAACAAGGGCTTACAGAGATGATCTGTGAGCCCTTTTTGTTTGTGCAACCTCTGATGCAACCCCTGCCTCTTTCACTGGTAAAAAAACCGGGGGCATCTTTCGACACCCCCGGCGCGTGGTGATAACGTGTTGTGGACAGTCACAGCACAGATAAATTCCTGAATCTCGGTTGAAGTGAACGCTGGTACATCACCCGGCCCCGCCTGTCCAGTCTTGCAAAAGCCTCTTCGATCCTATCCGCCTCAACCTCGTTGCCTATCCTCCAAGCCTGTGCCCTTGCTGCAATAAGCTCCATCCGCGTCATAGTGCTGTAGTTCATGGTGTAACCTCCTGAGATTGTATTTCAGCAATGACCTTACCATTCCATAAAGACATATTGATGTCAAATAAGTCATTAATATCAATTATTTAAACATCTTTTATGTGCGAATAAAACACCCAAGATGATACCCCCCCATGGGGTGTAGGGGGATGCCGGAAACGACCCCCACCCTTTTTATGGTAAAGGGTCCCATCCGGTATAATGGATGCTCTCTCTTTCCCGATGCCGAAACCCGCCAAGACGATGAGGGCCGATACTGGCACCTGAAGCCGTCCCTGCCGCCATTACCGGAACTGCCCGGCGTTCACACTCGATGAAGTAGTCCCGGACTTCAAAGCCCTTGTCGGGCCTGGACATCTTGGCAATGTGCTTGGCCGAATCAGTGGTGAGATAGTATTTCTTGAGGTGCTTCATCCCGCTGGGGAGCTGCTCCCCTTTTTCGGTGAGCAGGTAGTTTCGGTTTTCCACAAGTCTTGCCCTGGCGACCTGATCCTTGATCCAATTACTGAAGCCCCTAGAGATGCCAAAAAATCCATGGAGGCCCCTGACGTTGACGATTTGGTGGCATTTCCTGGTGTTCCTGCCTGTCACTAGGGACGTGGTGCCCGATTTGTATTTCACGTTAAATTGCGGTAGTATCAGGGCCTTAACATCACCCACTGCCACCCGGCATGCCATCAAGGGGGCCTCATGCGATTTCTCTCACGGACCAAAAACAGAATGAACTCCTACCGCCAAAGCCAGTACGACAGCAGGGAGTTTATCATCTCCATGACCGACCGCGATTATGATGAGTTGCAACTATGTGATGCCGCGCTCAAGGTCTGGCTGCCAGAAAACGTCATAAAGGTGCTGTATGAGATCACGGTGCTGCTGAATATACCCATTTCGGACTTCATAAGGCAGTTGTTTTTCACCCACCTGTACGGCAGGTACGACCTACTTGGTTACATCGAAAGAAGCAAGCTCAAGTTTACAGACCCGGATCAGCCTTCGCCGTGTGCCAAGACTGTACCCAAAGAAGAGGCTTCACCTTCCCCCAGAATCCCCCTGTCCTCCGACAGCAACAAAGTCATTGCCCTGAAGGTCTGCCTGCCTTCAGCAATGAAGCAGGGGCTTATCGACCTCGCAGACAAAAAGTATCAACCCGTTTCTGAGTACGCCCGGCAACTCATAATTACCCACCTGCTAGGGCATCAAGCGCCATCCCCCGTCCACCTGGAGAATGCCGAAGAGGCTTAGAGTATCCCGCCAGCAGGTCCGTCTTGCTCCCTGAGTTAGGGGATCAACCAATTAATTTTCTAATGAGCGGGGATGTTCCACACGGCATTTTTCCACATGCTACCGTGTAGGCATGGCAAGCGCACTTTTGCGATTTAAGCCAAATTCACGGTTTATGGAGGTGCAACATGGAAAAATTCTTTTTGGTGGTTATGGTCTCGTTGATGTTGGCAGCTTGCGGCGGTGGCAGCTCAACTCCGGCAGCCCCACCCAGCGTTGATGTAACCGGCACCTGGAAGGGCAGCTCAACGGAGAGCGCCTTCGGATCAAGCATTGCCACATTAAACGCGGTACAGTCAGGCGCTGCCGTCACCGGCACCTATTCCAACATCTACGGCACCGGCTCTGTATCGGCAACAGTCAGCGGCGGCACCATGTCATTCACGATCAGCCCCACTGGATGCACAGGAACGCTTTCAGGAACAGGAACAGTGACAACGGATACCACGACCGGCCAGACAAAGATGGCCACGTCCTTCAGTGGCACTTACGTTTGCAATGGGACCACCTTCAATGACAGCGGCACGGGCAACCTTATTAAACAGTGAGAACGGAAAGGAGGAGAACACGATGCCAGTCAAGGACATGGGCAGGGACGATCAGCACTTTCAGAAGCTGATGGGGAGGGGCGGCTTAGTGACCTCCGTGATCGGGCTAGGGAAGCCCGGTTCGCCCTCGGTGGCTCCGACGCTGGACGAGAAGATGAGGACCAAGCGAAGCTCTCTCTCTCCGGCCCCGCAAAACGAGATCGATCAGATATTCAAGGAGGCCAGGGAACAAATGAGCG
Organism: Oryzomonas sagensis; assembly: GCF_008802355.1. NCBI lineage: Bacteria > Pseudomonadati > Thermodesulfobacteriota > Desulfuromonadia > Geobacterales > Geobacteraceae > Oryzomonas > Oryzomonas sagensis. The sequence continues at coordinate 37,221 of NZ_VZRA01000010.1, forward strand.
GGGAATGTGAGCCGGAAGCGAAGGGCGACAAGCCCTAGCCCTTTATAAGCTCAAACAGCATCATTGCAACCGAAAGGGTGGAGTCAACATCCCCGGAGAAGTTCACACAGTACGTTATCAGCGATTCTCTGTTGTATGCCTTGTGAACACAGTACAGGGCATACCGTAGCGTAT
>NZ_VZRA01000011.1 GCF_008802355.1 Oryzomonas sagensis
CGGCGACGGCCGCCTCGTTGACGGTAGCGATCTCCTCCTTTACGGCCAGCGACAACGTTGGCGTGACCGGCTATCTGGTAACGGAAGGCTCGACCGCGCCATCGGCCAGCGCCGGCGGGTGGAGCAGCACTGCTCCGACCTCGTTCACCTTCTCGGCCGCCGGCAGCAAGACCGCCTACGCCTGGGCCAAGGACGCGGCGGGCAACGTCTCGGCCGCCAAGAGCGCCGGCGTGACCATCACCTTGCCGGATACGACCGCCCCGACCGTTTCAATAACAGCGCCTGCCGCAGGAAGTACCGTTGGCGGTACGGTATCGGTCACCGCCAACGCCTCTGACAACGTAGGCGTAAGCAAGGTGGAGTTCTACGCCAACAATATACTGCAATCCAGCAGCAGTACGGCACCTTACGGTTTCAGTTGGAACACCGCCTCCGTCGCCAACGGCTCCTACACTCTCTCTGCCAAGGCCTACGACGCCGCCGGTAACGTCGGCCAGTCCGCCAACATACTTGTTACGGTGAACAATACGGCAACGTCGTCTACCGGCACCCTTACCGCTGTTTTCGGTAATGCAAACGGTTCCAATTACCCCAATACGGTCGAGGACACGTTTCTCAATATCAACACCGATGTCAACGCCTCGAACGTGGCGCTGAATACCTACACCTGGCCGGCAAATACCCCGGCCAATGCCATCCTGATGAAGTGGGATGTCTCCGCCTTGCCGGCCAATGCCCAGATTCAGAGCGCCACACTCAATCTTAATTTGATTAGCAGCAGCGGAGATGCGTCGTACCAAATACCGGTATCAGAGATAATCAATAAACAACCGGTCATCGCCAAAAGCACCGGATACACCTATGACGGTACGAACCCCTGGACAGCCAGCAGTGTGCCGTACGGCGGTGTCCCCTTGGCGCAGTCCGATATCGCCCCTGCGGCTGATGCCCCTCTTATCGATCAAACGAATGGTTACAAGAGCTGGAATGTGACAAGCATTGTCAAAGACTGGGTTGCCAATCCGGGCAACAATATGGGGCTGCTGCTGAATTCATCAAGCCTGGCCACCTCGGACAGTAGCCGGACATTTGCTTCCAGCGAAGCGGTTGACGCCACCCAAAGGCCACAGCTTGTCGTAACCTATACTCTGGCGTCCGATACCACGGCGCCGACGGTCGGCACCTTCACGATGCCGGCGACGGCCACCTCCCAGACGGTAGCGATCTCCTCCTTCACGGCCAGCGACAACGTGGGCGTGACCGGATACCTGGTGACCGAAAGCGCCACCGCGCCTGCGGCCTCAGCCACCGGCTGGAGTGCCGGCGCCCCCACCTCGTTCACCTTCTCGGCCGCGGGCAGCAGGACCGCCTACGCTTGGGCCAAGGATGCCGCAGGCAACGTCTCGGCCGCCAAGAGCAGCAGCGTCGTCATCACTCTACCCGATACCACGGCGCCGACGGTCGGCACCTTCACGATGCCGGCGACGGCCACCTCGTTGACGGTAGCGATCTCCAGTTTCACGGCCAGCGACAACGTGGGCGTGACCGGGTACCTGGTGACCGAAAGCGCCACTGCACCTGCAGCCTCAGCCACCGGCTGGAGTGCCGGCGCACCCACTTCGTTCACCTTCTCGGCCGCGGGCAGCACGACCGCCTACGCTTGGGCCATGGATGCCGCGGGCAACGTCTCGGCCGCCAAGAGCAGCAGCGTCGCCATCACGCTGCCCGATACCACGCCGCCGACGGTAACCATCAGCTCACCCGCCAGCGGGGCAAAGGTAGGATCAAAGGTAACAATAAAGGCTTCCGCTTCAGATAACGTAGCGGTTACCAAGATGCAGCTTTACATAGACAGCGTGCTGAAAGCGACATCGAGCAGCAGCACCATAAGTTGGACCTGGAATAACTCCTCGTATTCCAGAGGATCCCATGTGATTCAGGTCAAGGCTTATGACGCAGCCAATAATTCTGGCTCACAGTCTATAACCGTGACGAAATAGAAATGGTTTAAAAGGGGATAGGTGGGCACGGGAAATGTTCTGTGCCCACGGAGTAAACGCCTTGTTTTTGTGACCATAGTCACATATTTATTGGTGACGTTCTGCGATAAAGGAACTACATAAAGAAGGGTACACGATAATACTAAACCATCCGCGAGGATGGGACGGAAAGCCTACAGGGTCTCATTGAGACAGCCGGGTCGCCGAAATACCAGAAGGTATATCGGTCCCGGCTTTTTTATTGGCAAAAACTGGAGAACGCAAAATGAGAACTGCTACATGGAAGAACACAGGAAATAACTGGATTGGTGAGTCCCGATTGTTTTTGGTCAATATGCTCACGATGGTTTTCCTTGTCGCGGCCCATGCTACCTGTTTTGCCTCCAGTATAGTTCTCCAGTGGGATGCCGATACGGATCCGAGCGTGACCGGCTACAAGGTCTATTACCAGGCGGATTCCGCCACCCAGCCCTTTCAGGGGACCGGTGCCACCCAGGGCGCGGCCCCTCTCGATGTCCAGAGCCTGACCACCGCCACCATCACAGGACTGGACCCGGCCCATGCCTACTACTTTGCCGTGGTCGCCTATAACGCCTCCGGTGTCGAAAGCTCCTACTCGAATATCGCCACGGTCCCGGAATTGACCCCCCCGACCGTGTCCATCAGCTCTCCGGCCGCAAGTACGACGGTAAGCGGCACGGTTTCGGTCAATGCCGGCGCCAGCGACAACGTGGGGGTAACGAAGGTGGAGTTCTACGTGAACGGTGTTCTTAAGGCCACGGACACCGCGACCCCCTACGTGTATTCTTGGAATACCGCGGGGCTCGCCTCCGGCAGCTACACGCTGCAGGCCAAGGCCTATGATGCCGCCGGCAACGTGGGGCAATCCGGCGTTGTCCCGGTAACGGTTGCGGGCAGCGACACGACGGCCCCGACGGTAGCGGTGACGTCACCGGCCGCTGGTTCCGTGGTGAGCGGGACAGTAACCATCGCTGCCACTGCCAGTGATAATGTGGGAGTGAGCAGGGTTGAATTTTATGAGAATGGCGCTCTGCTGTATGCCGCCAATACCGCCCCGTACAGCTACAGTTGGAATACCGCCTCCATTGCCAACGGCAGCTATACCCTTTCCGCCAAGGCTTATGATGCCAGCGGCAACGTCGGGCAATCAGCGAACGTTTCCGTAACGGTCAATAACGTGGTTGCCGATACGACCGCCCCGACGGTTTCATCCTTCAGTATCCCGGCGACGGCCGCCTCGTTGACGGTAGCGATCTCCTCCTTTACGGCCAGCGACAACGTTGGCGTGACCGGCTATCTGGTAACGGAAGGCTCGACCGCGCCATCGGCCAGCGCCGGCGGGTGGAGCAGCACGGCTCCGACCTCGTTCACCTTCTCGGCCGCCGGCAGCAAGACCGCCTACGCCTGGGCCAAGGACGCGGCGGGCAACGTCTCGGCCGCCAAGAGCGCCGGTGTGACCATCACCCTAGCGGATACGACCGCCCCGACGGTTTCATCCTTCAGTATCCCCACGACGGCCACCGCGTTGACGGTCGCCATCTCCTCCTTTACGGCCAGCGATAACGTGGCGGTGACCGGCTATCTGGTAACGGAAAGCTCGACCGCGCCGTCGGCCAGCGCAACCGGGTGGAGCAGTACGGTTCCGACCTCGTTTACCTTCTCGGCTACCGGCAGCAAGACCGCCTACGCCTGGGCCAAGGACGCCGCGGGTAACGTCTCGGCCGCCAAGAACGCCGGCGTTACGATTACTCTGCCGACCACGACAAAAAACTTTACCGTCAGTGACGCTTTATTGGCACTTAAAATAGCCGTGGGAAATGTCACACCGACCTCTACCCAAATATCGAGCCTGGACGTTGCTCCCGTGATCAACGGCCAGTCAGTTCCTGATGGTAAGATTGACACCGGTGACGTCGTCGTCATCATGTCAAAGATAGTTGGGAAAACCGTCTTGTAAAAACTGAAGTTTCTTGTAAAAATTTATAACAGGTTTCTGAAGGTGACTTTGAATTGGGTCACCTTCAATTTTGTGGGAATGAAGGAGATTCGTTATGCGGGTATTTAAAATAATGTCTGTTTTGATGACAATTCCGATTATGGTTATTTCGGGGTGTGGCGGTGGGGGAAGCGGCGGGGGAAACGGCGGGACAAGCGATACGACAGCTCCTGCGGTCACCGCTTTTTCGATGCCTTCTTCAGCTGCCTCTCTGACCGTATCGGTCTTAAGTTTTACGGCAACCGATAATGTCGGAGTAGTCGGGTACATGATCACCGAGAGTGCAACTCCACCTGTTGCCAGCGCTTCCGGCTGGAGCAGCACCGCCCCGCCCTCGTTCACTTTCACTACCGCCGGCAGCAAGACCGCCTACGCCTGGGCAAAGGATGCGTCCGGTAATATATCAAACAGTCTGATTGCTTCAGTCACGATTACTCAACAGTCAACTTTAACAACAAGTATCAGCGGAATTCCAGCAAATGCCTATTCTATTAAAGTAGTGTTAGATTTTACTAAAGCATCAGGTTACGACTTTGCTGGCTATATTGATTCAAATGGTCCCGTAAAATCATCTTATATTACTGCGTTAACTTCTTCAGGTATCGCTGACGCACATTATGACAGCGCAAATAAAACATTGACATTAGGTGTTGTCAGTTCCAATGCTATAAATGATGGCAATATTATGAGCGTTCAGTTCCAAGCTGTTCCGGGATTTGACGCTACCCAGATTACTTCAACTGTTACAGAGATAAAAAACGGATCGGGCGTCTCATTGCCCATTACTGGGGCAACAACCGTTTCAGAAACGGTTCAGTAATAGGATGTTTGATCGCGAAAAAAGCTAAATGTCTCAATATATAATAATTTGGATGCTAATTTGCTGTCATTGTCTTGATGCGGAAGGTTTTTGTCAATAATATTGATTTGTTCTCTAAAGTTTGAATGATCGAATCTTTTTCCAGCTTATTCAAAATCCTCGTTACCGTCTCCCGTGCAACTGACGCATAACTGGCAATCTGCTGGTGCGTCAGTTTTGCATTGATGATGGTCCCCCGGTCGTCCATAACCCCGTACAAATCCTGCAATCTTTCAAGCACGGCCAGCACCCGGTGTTCGGCATTGTCGAAACTCAATATCTTGATCATCGCCCAGGAATCGCGGAGCCGGTCGCACAGCAGACCTATTATCCTGTGGCGGGTCGCGTCGTTATTGAGAACGAACCGCTCAAAGTCTGATTTGGAAAGAAGCCCGATCTCCGCATCTTCGTAGGCAATAACGGTGGCTGGAGATGTCTTGCCGTCAAGGAGGGCCATTTCGCCGAAAAAGTCATTCTTCTTGTGGATGCTGATGATCTGCTCTTTGCCCTCTTCATTGATCTTGACGACCCGCACCTTGCCGGAATAAACAAAATACATATAGTTTGCTGTATCTTCTTCAAAAAGCACTATCTGGTTTTTCGCATAGTGTTTCTTGACAATGAGGCTTTCAATCAGGCTGATCTCTGCCGCGGAAAGCCCTGAGAAGAAAGGGATATTCTTGATTATGTTGTTGTCCGGTTTCAGTCGTTGATTTGCTTGCCAGATCATTGGGGGACCTCGCTTATGGCCTCGGAGATCAGTCTGTAAATCACATGGGGGCTATCGGCTTTTGCCGTTCGTGTTGGGATATCCTCAGGTTTCCATCCTCTCTGTCCTGACTTAAAAAGGAACGAGCTCATCAGATAAAGCGATTAATTAAGCGAATCTAAAAATAATGCATTTTAATAGTATCATTTTTCCATCGTTTGGCAACTGTTCTGTTCATCCTATCTGTTGAAAAAAACGGGAAGTTCTGTATTATACCGGCAAAATTTCGATCCGGGGGGGATTTAAATTGATCTGCCGATTCGATCGCGTCAACTACTGTGATCCCTCGATTTCCATCGTGTCTTGAAAAATTGTGTCATTAGGCATGAATTGGCCCACTCATGGGCTCTCGCCTCGGTCAGGGGAAAGCCCACAAGCCAGTAGAGTCGAGCATCCCGTGAGGTGCTGCGGGCTGTTGACATGATGTCTCGCCCTGTTATTATTTCAGATGATTTCAATATGCCGACCGGCAGCGCGCTCTTTCGTGACGTGTGGGGGACATATGCCGATGCCTTTTCGGTGGCGGGCTTCGGTTATGGTTTGCCCCCAAAGAGCCGTTCTACTTTTCATAAAAGGATGTTGAAAAAAATGACACGCGATCGCACCATTTCCGTTGTGGGCCTCGGTTACGTTGGACTGCCGGTGGCGGTGGCCTTCGGCAAGGTACGGAAGACCGTTGGTTTCGACATCAATCCGGCCCGCATTCAGGAACTCCGGGAGGGCCATGACCGGACCGGCGAAATTCCGCGCAACGATCTGCAGACGGCAGATATTCTCTTTACCGATGCCATTGGGGATCTCGCCACGGCAGATTTTCATATTGTTGCCGTGCCGACGCCCGTGGATGACGCCAACCAACCGGATATCACACTGCTTTACAAGGCTTCGGAAACGGTTGGAAAGGCGCTGAAGCGCGGCGACATCGTTGTTTATGAATCGACGGTGTATCCCGGCGTGACCGAGGACGAGTGCGTGCCGGTTCTGGAGCGGGCTTCCGGACTCCGCTGCGGGGTTGATTTCACTGTGGGCTACAGCCCCGAGCGCATCAATCCGGGAGACAAGGAACACACGTTCACGAAGATAAAGAAGATCGTCTCAGGGCAGGATGCCGCTACGCTTGAGACTGTCGCAAAGGTGTACGGGGCGGTTGTGACGGCGGGGGTGCACCGGGCCACCTCCATCAAGGTCGCGGAAGCGGCCAAGGTCATCGAAAACACCCAGCGCGATCTCAACATAGCTCTGATGAACGAACTGGCGCTCATCTTCGACCGCATGGGGATAGACACCAACGATGTCCTGGAGGCGGCGGGAACCAAGTGGAACTTTTTGAAGTTCAGGCCGGGACTGGTTGGCGGGCACTGTATCGGCGTCGATCCCTACTACCTGACCCACATGGCGGAAAAGATCGGTTATATTCCCCAGGTGATCCTGTCTGGACGCAGGATCAACGATGGCATGGGAAAATTCATCGCCCAACGGGCGGTGAAAGAGATTATCCGCGCCGGTCACAGTGTTTTGGGGAGCGTGGTGACGGTTTTAGGGCTCACCTTCAAAGAGGATTGCCCGGACCTGCGCAACTCCAAGGTGATCGACATCATCAGAGAACTACAGGATTACGGGATCAGCATCCAGGTCTGCGATCCGCTTGCCGATGCCGGTGAAGCGGCCCATGAGTACGCCCTCCCGTTGACAGCCCCGGAAGATCTCAAACCGGCCGTCGCAGTTGTGGCGGCAGTGGCCCACACACAGTACCGGCAATGGTCGGCAGGGGACTTGTGCCGGCTCATGGGCGAGAACCCGGTGCTCATCGATGTAAAGGGAATGTATGATCACCGGACAATGGCCGCGGCAGGAATTCGAGTCTGGAGACTGTAGCATGATTGTCGGGGGGAGGGCGGCACACGGTTGCTGCCCGCTCCCCGTGATTCCGGTGACCTGGATATGGGACAGACATGCTTCATATGAGTGATGCAATCATTTCCATAGCGGCAATCATTACATTGCTGGCCGGCGGAGGGTATGCTCTTTATAGTGACCGCTCCCGCGCCGGCCTGTTTATCTTTGCCGCCCTGACCGCCACCGCCCTGCTGGAACTGTTCGACATGCTGTCACTTGCCGTACCGGCAGATGCCTTTTTCTGGAAAAAGTGTGCGTTAATGGCTGAATCCCTCCTGCCCCTGTTCTGGATCCTCTGCAGTCTCACGTTTGCCCGTCAGCCCGGTCCCCGGAAGACCGATCCCATGGCCAAGGTGGCCATCGTTGCGGTATTCCTGCTCTCAGCACTATTCCAAATGTACCCCCTGAATGCTTTTTTTTATGCCCCGGATTTCCCGGGCGAGCGACTTCTCTTTCTCGGTAATGCCGGTTTTTTCTTTTATATCGGGGTGATGACCTGCTTGGTGGTTGCGCTTGTCAATTTTGAAACAACGCTCACCAATGCCTCTCCCAATGCCCTCTGGAGGGTCAAGTTTGAACTCATTGGGCTTGGCACCATACTGGCTGTGCAGATATTCTATTTCAGTCAGGCTTTGCTCTACCGATCACTGAATATGAATTACCTGCCGCTGCGCTCCTTCATGTATTTGGTCGCTGCGGCGCTGATGGCCTATTCGCTCGTGTGCCGTCGTGGCAATGTCCGCATCCAGGTTTCCCGGCAGGTCGCTTTCAAATCCGTTGTCCTGTGTGCCGTGGGGGGCTATCTGCTCGCGCTCGGCATTTTGGGTGAGGGGATGAAATATTGGGGGGGCGCCTTCCCGCGCACGATGTCCATCACCCTCGCATTTCTGGCCGGGATAGCCCTCCTGATCCTGCTGCTCTCCGAGAGGGTCAAGCGGGAGGTCAAAGTCGTACTGCACAAAAATTTTTACCAGAACAAATATGACTACAGGACCCAGTGGCTCCGCTTTACCGAACAGCTTTCCACCTCCAGATCGGGCGAAGAGCTCCTTCAGCGGATACTTGCAGCCTACTGCGACATCTTCGGGATCGGCGGGGGCGCCCTGTTTCTCTACGAAGAAGAACAGGCAGGATACTGCGCAACGGCATATTATGAAATGGAGCCTATTCCCGGGATTATCAGCCCGGATAACTCACTTGTTGGGTTCATGAAAAAATCCGGCTGGGTCATCAATGTGAAGGATGGCAATCTGGACGGTGACGGTGGAACGCATTCTTTTTTAGAGAGGAATTGCATTTCCTTTATCATACCGCTCTTCGACGGTGAGCGGCTCATCGGGTTCATCACCTTGGGGCGGGTAATCAAAGAAAATGAAGAATATATTTACGAAGACTACGATTTGATGAAAACCATTGCCCGTCAGGCTTCCCAAGCCATACTGCATCAGCGGCTTTCTGACGAGATCGCGCAGGCGCGCGAGATGGAGGCCATCGGCAATGTCGCCACATTCGTTGTGCATGATCTGAAAAACCTTGTGGCAACCCTTTCGCTTATCGTCGACAATGCGACCAAGTACATGCAAAACCCTGATTTTCAGAAGGATATGCTGACATCATTGAACAATACGGCAGAAAAAATGCGGATTTTGATCGGCAGGTTGAAAAACCTGGGAGACAAGAGCCTGTTGAACCTGCAGACTGTCGATCTTAGGGAGTTGGTAGACAGGACCGCCCGCATGGTGGCGGGCGAAAAAATCACGGTGTCGGGAACCACCGAAATGGTTACTGCGGATGGCGAAGAGGTTCAGAAGGTCGTCATGAATCTGCTTATTAATGCTGTGGAAGCGTCGAATCCGGAACAGCCGATACGTGCCGAGATCGGCAACAATGGGGGAGCGGCCTTTATTCGGATTGCCGATCAGGGGTGCGGGATGTCGGATCATTATATGCGCACAAAATTGTTCAAACCTTTTACGACAACCAAGAAACAGGGGCTCGGCATTGGCCTGTATCAATGTCGCAAAATAGTTGAGAACCATGGTGGGAGGATCGAGGTCAGCAGCCTGGAAGGCAGCGGCTCGGTTTTTACGGTGTGGTTTCCTGCGGGTACAGAAATGAGGCCGGGGACTTGTGTTGATTCCGTGTAACGAGGAATAACTTAATGGAAAACATCCTGATCGTCGATGATAATCCGGATATCCGCCAGCAGCTTAAGTGGGGATTAGGCGAGGAGTACGAAATACTGCTGGCCGGTGACGCTTCTCAAGGCCTTGCCGCCTTCAAAAAGCACCAGCCGAATGTCGTGATCCTCGACCTGGGACTTCCCCCGCACGAGGATTCCTCTGTCGAGGGGTTTCGCTGTCTGGCCGAGATGCTCGACCACAATCCGAACGCCAAAATAATCATGCTTACCGGCAATAGCGAACGGGAGAACGCTTTGCAAGCCATCCAGATGGGGGCCTATGATTTTTACCCCAAACCGCCGGTCCTCAGTGAACTCAAAGTAATTATCGGGCGCGCCTTTCACCTGGCCAACATCGAAGAACAGAACCGCGCCCTGCAGCGTTCTCTTGAGCAAAAAACAACGGTTGCCGGCGGAATAATCGGCCAATGCGCTGAGATGCAGATGGTGTACGCCACGATTAGAAAGGTCGCGTCGTCCGATGTGCCTGTCTTGATAACCGGGGGAAGCGGTACGGGAAAGGAGTTGGTTGCGCGCGCAATTCAGGAAGCGAGTCTCCGCAAGAATGGCCCGTTCATCCCAATCAACTGCGGGGCGATTCCGGAAAACCTCCTGGAGTCAGAGCTCTTCGGGCATGAGAAGGGAGCGTTCACCGGTGCCCATGCCACGGTCCAGGGGAAGCTCCAATATGCCCATAAAGGAACGCTATTTCTGGATGAAATTGGCGAACTTCCGGTCAACCTCCAGGTCAAGCTGCTTCGCTTTCTTCAGGAAGGGACCATTCAGCGGGTTGGCGGCAGGGAGGATATCCGGGTGGATGCTCGAACGATTTGCGCCACCAATGTGGATATCGCCAAAGCCATCAACGAAGGCAAGTTCAGGGAAGATCTGTACTACCGGATAGGCGTCATCACGATTGCCTTGCCGCCGCTTCGGGAACGGGGGGACGACATCCTCCTGCTTGCTCATTATTATCTGAGACTGTTCAATGACGAACACAAAAAGAGGGTACGCCGTTTTGGCGCGGCCGCCATAAACTTCCTCAAGAGCTATGAATGGCCCGGAAATGTGCGTGAACTGAGAAACCGTATCCAGCGGGCCGTCATTATGAGCGATTTCACATCCATCGAGCCGGCTGATCTCGGTTGCGGCAGCAATCTGCCGGTCCAGCCCGACCAGCCCGAAGAGCCGCGGGATGTCATGTCTCTCAGGGATGCCCGGGACAAGGCCGAGCGGGAGGTCATCTCGGCGGCGATTGAGCGCCAACAGGGGAACATCCTGAAAGCGGCCGAGGAATTGGAGATCAGCCGGCCGACGCTGTATGATTTGTTGAAGAAGCATAATTTTTTTGATGGGGGTCGAAAGGGTGACATGGGGGTAAGCGAATAGTGACTGCTGCGCGCAATGCGGTAGGGGGAGGGCGCCGTTCCGGCCATTCGGATCACGGAGGAGCTTTTCTGGCGCCCATTTTTCAGCCGCCACATTATCGGCACGCATTCTTTAAATGTCCCCTCTTGCCATATCGGTCATATGCCGTTTCCCATTGCGTGAGTCGCGCCACGCTTTTGAAACCGTCCTCAACCACGACACCCTCTGTTTGCGCCCCAGACGCCCCGCATCGCGGAATCGACATTCACTGGTATCCTCAGGATTTGTTGGGGAAGCTCTCTTTCGGCCCCCAGGGAGATACGAACGCTACTGCCAGGGAAGATAACGGTTTTGCCTTGCCGTCTGCCGGGGTTAAATGCTAATTTAGGAACCATTTCGAGAGATTCACGGGAGGCTTTTTGTGAGTGTGTTCCGCTACCTGACTGCGGGGGAATCCCATGGGCCGCAATTGACGGCGATTATCGAAGGCCTTCCGGCCGGCACCCGGCTTGCCGCCGACGGCATCGACCGGGACTTGGCGCGGCGCCAGCAAGGCTACGGCCGCGGCGACCGGATGAAGATCGAGACGGATACGGTTGCTATTCTGTCGGGGGTGCGCTGGGGCGAAACCCTGGGCTCCCCGGTGACGCTGGTGGTACGCAACCGCGACTGGGAAAACTGGCAGGAGAAGATGTCGCCGCTGGCGGCGCATCATCGCCAGGAAGGTGGCGCGGTGACCCGCCCCCGGCCCGGACATGCCGACCTGACCGGGGCGCTGAAGTATGGGCACGATGATGTGCGCAACATCCTGGAACGCTCCAGCGCCCGTGAAACGGCCGTGCGCGTCGCCGTGGGCGCCGTGGCGAAGGCGCTGCTGCGCGAGTTCGGCGTTACGGTCGGCGGATTCGTGACCGAGGTCGGAGGGATCGCGGCACGCCAGCCCGAACGGCCGTTTGAGGAATTATGGAGCGTCGCCGCGCAGTCGGAGCTCTCCTGTTGCGACCCCGAGGCGGAATTGGAGATGAAGCGCCTGATCGATTTCAGCAAGGCCGACGGCGATACCCTGGGAGGGGTTGTGGAGGTGCAGGTCGTCGGCGTCCCCCCGGGACTCGGCAGTCATGTCCAGTGGGACCGCAAGCTGGATGCCCGCCTGGCGATGGCTTTGATGAGTGTTCAGGCCATCAAGGGGGTGGAGGTGGGCATCGGCTTCGATGCCGCCCGCCGCCCGGGCTCCCGCGTGCATGACGAACTGTTCCGGGATGAGGGGCGTCTCGGGCAGGGGGCGGCAACCGCCTATTATCGCCAGACCAACCGTGCCGGCGGCATCGAGGGGGGGATGTCCAACGGCGAGGTCATCGTGCTCAGGGCGGCCATGAAGCCGATTCCCACCCTCTATAAACCGCTCCGCTCCGTCGACATGCAGACCCATGAACCGTATGAGGCGGCAGTGGAACGCTCCGACACCTGCGCCGTGCCGGCGGCCCTGGTGGTGGCCGAGGCGGTCGTGGCCATAGAAATCGCCAATGCCTTCCTGGAAAAATTCGGCGGCGATTCGGTCGCTGAGATTCGGCGCAACTATGAGGGGTACCGGACTCAGGTACGCAATGCTTGACCGGCCGCTGATCCTCACCGGCTTTATGGGGGCCGGCAAAAGCTGTGTCGGGCGCCTGCTGGCCGCCAAGCTGGCGTGCCCCTTCATTGATCTGGATGCTGAGGTCGTCGCCATGGCGGGCCGCTCCATCAACGAAATCTTTGCCAAAGACGGGGAGGCTGCCTTCCGCGCCCTGGAGAGCACGTGCCTTGAGCATGCCCTGCGCCGGGGGGGGGCGGTGATCGCAACCGGCGGCGGCGCGGTTATCGCCGATGCGAACCGTGCCCTGATGCGGGCATCCGGGGTGGTGGTCAACCTGACCGCTCCGTTCGAGCTGATCATGGAGCGCCTTTCCGGCGCCCGGGACCGGCCTCTGTATGCCGGCGACGACCCCGCAAAGCGTGCAAAGCTGCTCATGGAGCAGCGGGAACAATTTTATGGCGACGCCGATATTAGAATTGACACGGATGGGAAATCCGTGGAAGATGTGGCGGCAGTGATTCTAGGGTATTTAAGGGGCTTGGCAGCGTGAGCGTAGTGACCGTCAACCTGGGAGAAAGCAGTTACGACATCCGGATCGGAAGCGGCTCATTGCCGGCGCTCGGCCGGAGTTGCGCCTCTCTGGGGCTGGCCGGCCGGGCGGCGGTCGTCACCAACCCGACGGTGAATGCCCTGTATGGCGATACGGTCCGCCGTTCATTGGCCGATGCCGGTTATCCGGTCACGCTGATTGAAATGCCCGATGGCGAGGAGTTCAAGAATGCGGCTACGCTGGGCAGTGTCTATGATGCCCTGATCGCGGCCGGAATGGACCGGAGGTCGTTCATCGTCGCCCTCGGCGGCGGCGTGGTGGGCGATCTGGCCGGTTTTGCCGCGGCGACGTTCATGCGCGGCATACCGTTCGTTCAGGTGCCGACAACGCTCTTGGCCCAGGTGGACAGCAGTGTCGGCGGCAAAACGGCCATTGACCACCCCCAGGGAAAGAACCTGATCGGCGCCTTTTACCAGCCGCGGCTGGTGCTGATCGACGTGGACACCCTGGCAACGCTGCCGCAACGGGAATACCGCGCCGGCCTTGCCGAGGTTGTCAAGTATGGTGCCGCCATTGACGGGCCCTTTTTCGAGTATCTGGAGCAGAACGTGGATGCGCTGCAGGCAAGGGAGCGCGAGTGTCTGATGCGGATTATCCAGCGCTGCTGCGAACTGAAGGCCCGGGTGGTTGAGCTGGATGAAAAAGAGGCCGGCCCGCGCGAAGCGCTCAATTACGGTCATACGCTGGGGCACGCCCTGGAGACCCTGGCCGGCTACCGTAGCCTGGTGCATGGCGAGGCGGTGGCGATCGGCATGGTGCTGGCGGCGCGCATATGCGTCCGGCGGGGGGAATGCGGGGATGATGACGCGGCCAGGATAGCGGCGCTGCTCGGCAGCCTCGGGCTATCCGTTGCGCCGCCTGCGGTCGAGCGTACGCGGCTGCTGGATGCCCTGCTCAAGGATAAGAAAAGCCGGGCGGGGACCATCAATTTTATCTGCAATCAGGGGATCGGCAACTATACCGTTGCCCAACTTTCACCGGAAGAATTACTTGCGTTAAGCGGGCTGGGGGTGTGATCATGCAGCAGGGCGGCGGGTCATTCTGGACGGAGATCAAGGCATACGAGGAACGTCTTGCGGCAAACCCGGATTCTTTCTGCTTTGCCCGACTGGCGGAGATCTATCTCAAGGTCGGCTTGACGGACGATGCGCTCCATGTCGCCCGAAAAGGCGTGGCGCAACATCCGGGGCATATAGCCGGCCAGCGGGCTCTGGCCTTGGCCTGCCATGCCAAAGGGTTGACGGACGAGTGCCGGTCGGCATTGGAACAGGTTGTTGCCGCGATGCCCGAAGACAGGGATTCCCTGAAACTGTTGGGACGGCTCTACGCCGGATCGGGAAACGAACTCGCCGCCATCAGGGTGCTGAATACCGTGCTGGACCTGAATCCTGACGATGAGGAATGCCGTATCGAGTTGGAGGCCATCGGTCACGCTGCCCGCGGAGCTTCGCCTGCCGTTGTTGCGCCGGTTGCCCAACCGGAATATCAGGACAGTGAATTCACCTCATTTGACGATGAAGAGGAAATCATCGAGGATCTGGAAGTCCTGGAGTTGGACGAGAGCGACCTGGTTGAAGAGATGCCCGCAGACGGCGAAGAGGAGTCGGAACAGGCCGCGGCCGCCCACCACGATCCACTTTCCACGACGACCCTTGCCGAGCTTTACGTGCAGCAGGGGTTTATATCCAGGGCGCTCGCCATCTATCAGACTATCCTTGCCGACGACCCTGCGAATCGTGTCGCACTGGCACGCGTTGCCGAACTTTCGGCCGCCGGGGCGAGTCAGGCCGAGCCATGGGACGATGCCGCCCCGGCAGTCCCTGACGATGGCGAGCCGGCAGAATGCGTCGATTCCGGCGAGGTGCGCTTCGAACCGCCTCCCGCGGCGTCAGCGGTTGCCGATACGGGCCTTCAGCCACGGGGAGAGGCTGACAATGCCCTTGAGACTCTTGAGGGGTGGCTTGAAAATATCAGGAGGATCAAAGCATGTCGATAAGGGATACCCTGAAAGATATCGTTGACAATGTCGAAGGCGCTTTGGCTGCGATGATCATGGCCTATGACGGCATCGCCATTGACGAGATCGCGGTTCCCCTGTCCGGCTTCGATCTTCAATCCCTGTCGGTGGAGTATGCGACGGTTCTCAAGGAAATAAAACGTGCCGCCGAACTCGTCAAGGCCGGCGCCATGGAAGAGGTTTCCATAACCACCAACCAGACGCGGGTGGCGCTTCGTGTCCTGAACGAGGACCTGTTTACGGTCCTGATCATGACCAGGGACGGCAATTTCGGCAAGGGACGCTACCTGCTGCGTCTCAAAGGCTACGACCTGGCACGGGAACTGGCTTAGTCATGAAATTCCTTGTCCTGCATGGTCCCAACCTCAATCTGCTCGGCCGCCGGGAACCGGAAGTCTATGGTTCCGTGACCCTGGACGAGATAAACACCTCCCTTGAACAACTGGCCGCCGAACTGGGGTGCTCCGTGGCCTTTCTGCAGTCAAACTCGGAGGGTGCCCTGATCGACGCCATTCAGGCTTGCGCGGGACGGTATGACGGTATTGTCATCAACCCGGCGGCCTATACCCACACCAGCGTCGCCATCCGGGATGCGCTGGCGGCGGTGGGGATTCCTTTTGTCGAAGTCCATCTTTCCAACATCCACCGCCGTGAAGAGTTCCGCCAGCGGAGTCTGACCGCCGCGCTGGCGGTGGGCCAGATTTGCGGTTTCGGCCGCGACAGTTATCTGCTTGGCTTGCGCGCTCTGTTTAGTTATGGTAAAAAATCCTAGTCCGCTCGGCTCTTCGCATCGTTCCCCTGTCGACACAACTGGTGCCGGATATTGAAAAACTGTTTGTGATGGTGGTTTCATTTATGCTAAAAAACAGGCGCTCACATCTGGCCAGGTTCTTCGAAGATTATTCGCTGGACTGCATTCTGTTCACAAATCTGCACAACATCCGCTACCTGTGCGGTTTCACGGGGACGGAAGGCGCTTTGCTGCTGACACGGGATGCGGGCTGGTTTCTCTGCGATTCGCGGTACACCACCCAGGCATCCGGTGAGGTCGGGGATGCGGAAATCCTGGAGTTTGCCTCCAAGCTGGAAACTCTCGGCACCCTGGTGAAGGACCAGGGGTTTTCTCGAATAGGCTTCGAGGCGGCCTACACCAGCGTAGCGTTCTTCAAATCGCTTTCTGCCGCTCTGGACGGCCACGAACTGGTGGCTCTCGGCGTTGACCTTGATGATATTCGCTTCTGCAAGGATGCCGATGAACTGCAACGGCTTTCCGAGGTGGCAGCCCTCTCATCTGCCGCCCTTTTGGCGATCAGGCCTCTCCTGAAGCCGGGTGTCAAAGAGGTGGAGATTGCCCTGGAATTGGAAATGGAGATGCGTCGGCGCGGAGCGGACGGCAGGGCGTTCGACTTCATCGTCGCCTCGGGCGTGCGCGGCTCCATGCCCCATGGTGTCGCCTCCGGAAAGGCGCTCCAGGACGGCGAACTGGTAACGATCGACTTCGGCGCCGTCAAGGGCGGCTACTACTCCGACGAGACGGTCACCGTGGCGATAGGCGACCCGGGCGAACGATGCCGGACTATCCACGAAACCGTCAGAACCGCCCACGACATGGCCATCGCCGCGGTCAAACCCGGAATCTCCTGCAGGGAATTGGATGCCGTGGCCCGGGAGTACATACGGGAGTGCGGCTACGGCGACTACTTCGGGCACGGGCTGGGGCATGGCGTCGGCCTGGAAATTCACGAAAAACCGGTGCTTTCCCCCCGCAGCGACGCAGTTGCAGCCGAGGGGATGGTCTTCACCATTGAACCCGGCATCTATATCCCCGGTTTCGGCGGCGTCAGGATCGAGGACACGGTTGCGGTCACCGCCGATGGTTGCCGGGTGCTGACCGGGGTGCCCAAGGATCTGTTCATTTTGTAGTACCATTTACCGGGGACGTAGCGTTCCCGCCACCATGAAACTGTATTCAAAGGAGAAGCGTGATGGACATTAAAGACCTGAAAGTACTGATAAAGATGGTTACCGAGACGGATATTACCGAGTTTGAAATGGACAACTCCGATGAAAAGGTCGTCATCCGTCGTGGTCCCAAGACTGAATATGTCGCCGTCGCTGCTCCCGCTCCCCAGGCGTATGCAACCCCGCAGCAGGCTCCCGCTGCCGTTGCCGCTCCTGCTGCCCCTGTCTCTGCCGCCGAGACGCCCGCTGAAGCCGGAGAAACCGTCAATTCACCCATCGTGGGGACCTTCTACCGGGCGCCTGCACCGGATGCCGCTCCCTACGCAGAGGTCGGGCAGGTCGTTGAAAAGGGGCAGATCTTGTGCATCGTCGAAGCCATGAAGCTGATGAATGAGATCGAGGCCGAATATCGCTGCAAGATCGTCAAAATCTGTAAAGAAAACGCCCAGCCGGTAGAGTTCGGCGATGCGCTGTTCGTTGTTGAAAAGCTCTAAATCTTACTTCAGTCCAAGGGGTTAACCTCCATGTTCCATAAAGTTCTCATCGCCAATCGTGGCGAGATCGCCATCCGCGTGATCCGGGCCTGCAAAGAGTTGGGTATCAAGACCGTTGCGGTCTATTCCCAGGCCGACAGCAACTCGCTCCACGTGAAGCTGGCCGACGAAAGCGTCTGTATCGGCCCGGCGCCCAGCGCGCAGAGTTACCTCAATATCAACGCCATCATCAGCGCTGCTGAGCTGACCGATGCCGAAGCGATCCATCCCGGTTACGGATTTCTCTCCGAGAATGCCAATTTTGCCGAGGTATGCGAAAAGTGCGGCATCACGTTCATCGGCCCCAGCCCCGAAAGCATGCGTATCATGGGCGATAAGATCAGTGCCCGCCAGGCGGTTATCAAGCATGGCGTGCCGATCCTGCCCGGTACGAAAGAAGGGGTCAAGACGGTCGACGACGCAATCAAGATCGCCAAAAAGATCGGCTTTCCGGTGATCATCAAGGCAACTGCCGGCGGCGGGGGGAGGGGGATGAAGATCGTCCATTCCCAGGCAGCCCTGTCCAATGCCTTCGCCACGGCCCGCGCCGAGGCCCAGGCCGGTTTCGGCAATCCCGAAGTGTACATCGAGAAGTACTGCGAGCGGCCCCGCCACGTGGAGATTCAGATCCTGGCCGACAAACACGGCCACGTCATTCACTTGGGAGAACGGGATTGCTCCATTCAGCGCCGTCATCAAAAACTGATCGAGGAAGCTCCCTCCACGGTGCTCACTCCCGCGATGCGCGACGCCATGGGAACCGCCGCGGTCAATGCCGCCGCCGCCGTGGGCTACAACAGCGTCGGGACGGTGGAGTTCCTGGTCGATAAGCAAAACAATTTCTATTTCATGGAGATGAACACCCGTGTGCAGGTCGAGCACCCGGTGACCGAGATGGTGACCGGCGTCGATATCGTCCGGGAGCAGATCCTCTCCGCCGCAGGCGTGCCGCTCCGCTACAAGCAGGAGGATATCAAGATCAACGGCCACGCCATCGAGTGCCGCATCAACGCCGAAGACCCGATCAAATTCACCCCCTGCCCCGGAAAGATCACTGCCTACCATCCGCCGGGAGGTTTGGGGGTGCGGGTGGATTCCTTCGTGTATGACCAATACTCCGTCGTGCCGTACTACGACTCCATGATCGCCAAACTCATCGTCCACGCCGAAACGCGCGAAGACGCCATCCGGCGCATGTCGAGGGCTCTCGACGAGTACATCATCGAAGGGATCAAGACCACCGTATCCTTCCACAAACGGATTATGTCAAACAAGGATTTCATCGAGGGAGACATCGATACCTCCTTCCTTGAAAGGATTGTCTTGGAGTGACGCTATGGACTGCCCTGAGGAACTGAAATATTCAAAGGAACATATCTGGGTCAGAGTCGAGGGCAATTCGGCCGTCATCGGCATCACCGATTTCGCCCAGGAAGAGTTGGGCCCGATCTCGGGCGTCGAGCTGCCGGAAGAGGGCGATGAACTGGAACAGGACGATTCCGTCGGGTCCGTCGAGGCGCGCAAGACCGTTGCCGATATCTATGCCCCCTTCAGCGGAACGGTGCGCAACGTCAATCACGAGGTCATCGACAACCCGGCCCTGTTGAACGACGACCCCTATGACGGCGGCTGGCTGTTGGAGGTCACGATCAACGACCACGACGAGCTGAAGGGGTTCATGTCAGCCGACGATTACGCCGATTACGCGGAAAACAAGGATTAATTTTCCGGCGAACATGTGCTACAAAGGGCGGGATAGATGGCTATCTCGCCCTCTTGTTTTTTGAAAGGAACCGGACTGTGCGTTTATCCTATGTGCTGGCATGTGCGCTGATCTGTCTGCCGTCGCTTGCTGCGGCCGCCGACACCACGGTCTCGCTTACTCTCAGCGAGGCGATCCGTATGGCGGTGGAGAAAAACCTGGATGTGCGGGCCGAACTGTACACCCCCGCCCAGTATGAGGCGGATATCAACCGCAACCGGGCGATCTACGACCCGCTTTTGACCCTTCAGACGAGCTACAGCGATTCGACCGTGCCCTCGACCACGGTTGACGGTTCCGGGTCCAGTTATGGCCGCACGTTTCAGGCCGACGCCTCCCTGAGCCAGCTCTTCTGGACCGGCGCGACCGCCACGGCCGGCTTCAATAACGCCTTCAACAGCACCAACGCCAGCCGTTCACTGAGCAACTATTGGGAATCGACCCTGGGGGTTACCATCACCCAGCCGCTGTTGAAAAATTTCGGGCGGGAAACGACGGACGTGGCCATCAATGTCTCGCGGCTCTCCAAGTTCGCCTCTATCGAACACTTCAACACCCGCCTGTTGGCCACCGTCACCCAGGTCAGGAACGAGTATTTCAAGCTCTACAGCCTGCGGGAGCAGTTGCAGGTGGCCAAAACCTCGCTCGAACTGGCACGCAAGATCCTGAGCGACACCACGGCCCAGGTCGCGGCCGGCGTCCTTCCCGCCATGGAGATCACCAACGCCGAATTCGGCGTCTACTCGCGGGAAAAGGATTTGATCGATGTTGAAAAATCGGTCAGCGATGAGGTAGACGTTCTGCGACTGCTGCTGCAGATAAAGGATGCCCGGGATATTCTCACGGTGGACCTCCCCCGGCACGACCTCTATGAGGTGAACGAAGATGCGGCGCTCAAACTGGCCCTGAGCCGTCCCGACATCAAGGAACAGCGCCGCAACCTGGAGATTGCCGAACTTCAGACCCGCGTCTACAACAACAAGGTTAAGCCCGATCTCTCCCTTTCCGCCTCCGGTTCCCTGGTCGGCCTCAACCACACCTATCCCCGCAATCTGGAAACGCTCACCGCCGCCGACAACCCGGCCTGGAGCCTCGGCCTGGTCTTTACCTATCCCTTGGGCAACAACGCCGCCGAAAACGATTACCGCAAGAGCCGCCTCAAGACCGAACAGACCGCGGTGCAGATCCGCAGCCTTGAGGAAAACGCCGCCAACGATGTCAAGAGCGCCATCCGCGGCATCACCAGCAGCTACAAGCAGATCGCCGTGGCCGAGCGGGGCAGGGCTTACGCCGAAGAGCGCCTGCGGGCCTACCTGCGCAAGAAAGAGGTCGGCCTGGCCACCAACAAGGACGTGCTGGATGTGGAAAACGACCTCGTGGCGGCCAAGAACAACCAGATCACGGCGGTGGTGACCTACGACAACGCCATTACCCATCTGTGGCAGGTGACCGGGGAACTGCTTGAGCGGCAAGGCATCCGCGTTGTGGAGGACGACGCGGACAAACTCTACAGAGGTACTCGCTAATGCTTACTATCGGCCGTATCGACTACGCAAACGTCACCCCCCTGTTCCATTCCCTGCAAGAGCATTTTCCGAGCGCCGACTACCGGTTCGTCGGCGGCGTCCCGGCCAATCTGAACGCCCAGCTTGCCGCGGAAAAAATCGACGTCTGCCCGTCGTCCTCCATAGCGTACGCTGTTCATCCCGAGCGCTATCTCATCCTCCCCGAGCTGTCCATCAGCAGTGCCGGCCCGGTTGCCAGCGTACTGCTCTTCTCCCGCGTTCCCATCGAAGAGCTGGACGGGCAGGATATCCTGCTGAGCGCGGAGTCGGCCACATCGGTCAACCTGCTCAGAATCCTCATGGGCAAACGTTTTGGCCACTCCTGCCGGTACACCGTATCCTCCAGCCCGCTGGACGAAGCGCTCCGCACGGCGCCCGCCATGCTGCTGATCGGGGATGCCGCCTTGCGTTCGTCCATGGCCGGGACCGGCCTGCGCATCTATGACTTGGGGGCGCTCTGGTATGAATGGACCGGGCTGCCGTTCGTCTTTGCCCTGTGGTTCTGCACCCGCTCCGCGGCAAAGACGCACTATGACGAGGTGCGTCTGCTGGCTGAACGGCTCGTTCAGGCCAAGGCCTATGCCGGCCGGGAACGGGAGCATATTGCCGATGTATCGCCCGAAGCCGCCTGGATGGGGCGTGAAGGGCTCATAACCTACTGGCGGGAGAATATTTCCTATGAGATGGGGGAGGCCCAAAAGGAGGGGTTACGGCTGTTCTACCGGTATGCAGCGGAGTTGGGCTTGATCCCCGCGGCCCCCGAACTGCACTTTTTCCACTAACAACCCCCCTCGTTGCGGCGGGTTGCGGAATGGGGCCGGTTGCCGCTCAACGCCCGGCGCGAACGGCGGCGGCATAGTCGGCCAGAATGTTGGCGTGATCGAAACAGAGCCGGGCCGGCAACTCTTCAAGGGAAAACAGCGCCAGGTTGGCTGCATCGTCGGCAGCGCGGGGAATCCCGCTCCCCTGTGCCATGAAAACCGTTGAAATGGTGTGCATGCGGGTATCCCGCGCCGGGTCCGAATAGCATCCCAATAACCGCAGGTTTCCGATCTCCACAGTCGTTTCCTCCCGCGCCTCTCTTCGGGCCGCATCTTCGAGCGATTCCCCGTAATCCACGAACCCCCCCGGCAACGCCCAGCCATGGGGCGGATTTTTGCGTTCGATCAGTACGATGCGGTTATCGATCTCAATGATGATGTCCACCGTGGGGAAGGGGTTGCGGTACTGCTTGACCGGGGAACCGCATGAGGGGCAGGTAAGGGTATCGAAGGGCATGGTAAACCTCCCAAGAGCCAGGAATGTACCTCGGCACACAAAAAAAGGGGGAACATGGTTCCCCCCTTGCCATACTGGTGCGAAAAGATCCGGCGCTTATTTTTTCTTGCCGCCGGCCGCCTTTTTGGAAGCCTTGAGCGGGTTGACCCTGGTCTCTTCAACCTTGATGTCCACCTTGACGTGGCTGGCAAAGTTGCAGAGCCCATTGGCCCATTTTTTGGCCGGGGCCGGATAGGCGCTGCAAACCTGGCCGATGGAGCCGGTCACGATGCGTTCGCATCCTTCGCAATTTTCAACGATAACCTGGCAGGAGCCATCCGGGAAAATGCAACCCTGTTTGCCCCAAAAGGTACACTCGGTACCGGGAAGTACAGTCTGACACTGCATGCTTCTTCCTCCTAAATGTTCTAAATTGAAATACAACTGTAGCAAGTATGGCTGAAAAAAGTCAACAGGAAAAATCCTTGAAATTATGCCCTCTTTGACTTGACGGACGGGCTCCGGTGTATTACCTTTAAAACGACAAAAGATGTCTTGTTATTGGAGGGAATCACATCATGGGAATCGTTTTCGGAACGTCCGGGTGGCGCGGCATCCTCTGTGAAGACTTCATTATGGACAATGTCAGGGTGGTTGTCCGGGCCATTGCCGACCACCTGATCGCTTCCGGGGAGCAGCACAAGGGCGTGATCGTCGGCTGCGATACCCGCTTCATGGGGCAGCGCTTCGCCTGTGAGGCCGCACGGGTTCTGGCGGGCGCGGGGATCAAAGTCTACCTGTGCGAAGGGGACACCCCCACGCCGGTCATATCGTTCGAGATACTGCGCCGCCATGCCGCCGGCGCCGTCAACTTCACGGCCAGTCACAACCCCCCTGAATACAACGGCGTCAAGTTCTCGCCGTCATGGGGCGGGCCGGCCCTCCCCGAAACCACAAAGGATATCGAGCAGCGGGCAAACCGGATGCTGGGCGCGCCCAATTGCACGACGCTCTCCCTGGAGGAAGCCTCAAACCGCGGGCTCCTGGAGCGCATCGACCCGCGGCAGGCGTACCTGAAGGCCCTGGAAGAAAAGGTGGATTTCGACGCCATTGCCCACCTCGGGAAGGTGGCCCTCAATCCCCTGTACGGCACCGGCCGGGGGTATCTGGACGAACCGCTGAAACAGCGCGGCATTCCCTCTGTCATGATTAACGACCGTCTCGATCCCTACTTCGGCGGTCAGCCGCCCGAACCGTCCGAAAGCCATATCCCCGATTTCATCGCCCTGGTCAAAAACGATCCGGCTATTCGCCTGGGGTTGGCGACCGATGGCGACGCCGACCGTTTCGGTATTCTTGATGGCGATGGTTCTTTCATCGAGCCCAATTATATTATTGCCCTGCTCTTGAATTATCTGATCCGAGTGCGCAAAATGGAAGGAGGAGTGGCCCGCAGTGTCGCCACTTCCCATCTGGTCGATGCCGTTGCCCGGAAACACGGTATCCCGGTCTTTGAAACGCCGGTCGGCTTCAAGTATATCGGCGAACTGATCAGCCAGGACAAGATCATTATCGGCGGCGAAGAAAGCGCCGGGCTCACCATCAAGGGGCATGTGCCCGAAAAAGACGGGATTCTGGCGTGTTTCCTGGTGGCCGAGATGGTCGCCCGTGAGGGAAAGAGCATCCGGGAACTGTTGGAACGGCTCTATGCAGAGGTGGGACGTTTCATAACCCGCCGTGACAACCTCAAGCTTTCGCCGCAACTTGAAACGGAGTATGCAGACAAGATAACGAATCTTCCCGCCGAAGTCGCCGGGGTTAAGGTCAAGGAGGTGATCAGGATCGACGGGACCAAGCTGCTGCTGGAGGATGGCAGCTGGGTGCTGTTCCGCAAGTCGGGCACCGAGCCGGTGGTGCGCCTCTATGGCGAGGCGGCTACCGAGGCAAGGTTGGCTGAGGTCATGGCCGCAGGACGGAAATTTATTATGGGCTAAACCGTCAGGACGACAATCGACAGGGGGTAACGGGATCGGCCTTGATGAGCAGATGCCGTGTCATTCTGCCCACCCCTGTTTGTATGTTTTAATAGGTTGTAAAGCAAATTTACCTAAAAAAGGCGAGGAGATCATCACCATGTGGGACTATACACCAACCGTGAAAGAACATTTTCTTAACCCCCGCAACGTAGGGGATATACCCGATGCGGACGCCGTCGGCGAAGTGGGCAGCCTGGCCTGCGGCGACGCCCTGAAGCTGTATCTCAAGCTGGACGACGACAAGGACAAGATCGTCGACGCCAAGTTCCAGACCTTTGGCTGCGCCAGCGCTATCGCCTCCTCATCGGCCCTGACCGAGATGGTCAAGGGCAAGACCCTGGACGAGGCCCTGGCCATCAGCAACCAGGACATCGCCGAATTTCTGGGCGGACTGCCGGAGGAGAAGATGCACTGCTCGGTGATGGGACAGGAGGCGCTGGAGGTAGCCATTGCCAAATACCGCGGCCATGAGGTCAAACCCCATGACCATGATCATGATCACGGCCCGGCCTACCCGGACCAGGAGGGGACCATTGTCTGCAAATGTTTCGGCATCACCGACGTGTTCCTGAAAAAGGTGATCGAGACCAACAAGCTCACCACGGCCGAACAGGTGACCCATTTTACCAAGGCCGGCGGCGGCTGCGGCGGCTGCATTCCCAGGATCAAGGAGCTGATCGCCGAGGTGATGGGCAAACAGGAGTCCGAAGAACCGCGCAAACGCCCGGAGAAACTCTCCAACATGAAAAAGATGCAGATGATTCAGGAAGTGTTGGAACGGGATATCCGGCCGCTGTTGTGGGCCGACGGCGGCGACCTGGAACTGATCGACATCGACGGCCCCAAAGTGCAGGTGGCTTTCCGTAAGGCGTGCGCAGGCTGCTCTTCTTCCGGTTTCACCTCCCGCGTGGTCGAGCAGAAGCTGCGCGACCTGGTGGCGGAGGATATCGTTGTCGAGGAGGTCGCGGCATGAAAGAGATCTACCTGGACAACAACGCCACCACCAAGGTGGACGAAGCGGTCTTTGAGGAGATGCGCCCCTATTTTTGCGAACTGTACGGCAACCCCAGTTCCATGCATTTCTTCGGCGGCCAGGTGCAGCAGAAGGTGGACGAGGCCCGCAAGCGTGTGGCAGCCCTCCTGGGGGCCTCACCGGACGAGATCATCTTCACGGCCTGCGGTACCGAGAGCGATAACGCCGCCATCCGTTCGGCCCTGGAGGTGTTCCCGGAAAAACGCCACGTCATCACCTCCCGTGTGGAGCATCCGGCCGTGCTGACCCAGTGCCGCAACCTGACCCAGAAGGGGTATCGGGTGACCGAGA
Organism: Oryzomonas sagensis; assembly: GCF_008802355.1. Taxonomy (NCBI): domain Bacteria; kingdom Pseudomonadati; phylum Thermodesulfobacteriota; class Desulfuromonadia; order Geobacterales; family Geobacteraceae; genus Oryzomonas; species Oryzomonas sagensis. Next base: position 25,731 of record NZ_VZRA01000011.1, read on the forward strand.
TCGGCGTGGACAGCGAGGGGCAGTTGGACATGGCGGAACTGAAGGCCGCAGTGGACGCCGATACCGCCATCGTGTCGCTGATGTACGCCAACAACGAGACCGGCGTGATCTTCCCCATCGAGGAGGCTGCCGCCATCGCCAAGGCCAAGGGGGTATTGTTCCACACGGACGCCGTCCAGGCCGTGGGCAAGGTCCCGATCAACCTGGCGGCCTCGAAGATCGACCTGCTGTCCCTCTCCGGCCACAAACTGCATGCGCCCAAGGGGATCGGCGTGCTCTACCTGCGCCGCGGCACCCCCTTCCGTCCCTTCATGGTGGGGGGGCACCAGGAAAAGAGCCGCCGCGCCGGCACGGAAAACGCCGCCGCCATCATCGCCCTGGGCAAGGCCTGCGAGCTTGCCGGGCAGAACATGGCAATCGAGAACACCCAGGTCAAGGCCCTGCGTGACCGTCTGCAAACCGAGTTGATGGCCCGTATCCCCCATGCCCGCATCAACGGTGGGGCGGCCGAGCGCCTGCCCAATACCCTGAACATCGCGTTCGAGTTCGTGGAGGGCGAGGCGATCCTGCTCCTGCTCAACGAACTGGGCATCTGCGCCTCGTCCGGCAGCGCCTGCACCTCCGGCTCCCTGGAGCCGTCCCATGTGCTGCGGGCCATGGGCGTACCCTTCACCTGCGCCCACGGTTCGATCCGCTTCTCCCTCTCCCGCTACACCACTGCCGGAGAGATCGACACGGTCATCCGCGAACTGCCGCCCATCATCGCCCACCTGCGCCAGATGTCGCCCTTTGGCAGGGAGTTCCTCAAGAAACAGTGATAACCGGTATCGGTTTTCCCTGTGAAAGTCATGGTGAAAGTGCCGGTCATTCGCAACTGAATGCCCGGCACTTTTTTGCCCCGAACCGTTTTGATTTTCTATCTCAAACATCCCGTTAGCAGCCCCCAGCCGGCTCCTCTTCTTTTCACGGTCAAGACTCTGCTTGACAAGTAAGTGAAAATAATTTCTATTTATATCTCCCTGTTCGGCTTGCTGCACCGACGTACATACCTGATTTGTCCCGAGGAGATCGACATGAAACGCATACTCATCGCAGCTTCACTGCTGACGTGCCTGCTGTTTACCGGCGCCTGTCAGAAACAGACTACTCCGCCGCCCGCCGCCGGCCCCAAAAAACTGGTGGTCGTGACCACCCTGTTTCCGCTCTACGACTTTGTCCGGGCCATCGGTGGGGACAAGGTCGATGTCAGCCTGCTCCTGCCGCCCGGCGTGGAAGCCCACAGCTTCGAGCCGAAACCCGAGGATGCGCTGCGCACGGCAAAGGCGGGTCTGTTCATCTTCACCAACTCGTACATGGAACCGTGGGCGGTGAGCTTCGTCAAAGGGCTCAATACCGGCACCATCACCCTGCTGGATTCCAGTGCGGGGGTTACGTTCCAGAAGGCCGGCGTTGAAGAGGAGAAGGAGGAGCACGGCCACGAAGGGGACCACCATCATGGCGGCGGCATGGACCCCCATATCTGGCTCGACTTCGGCAACGCCCAGATCATGGTGGCCAACATCGCAGCCGGCCTGGAGGCAAAAGATCCGGCCAACAGGGAGTATTACCGGGCCAATGCCGATGCCTACCGGGGGGAACTGAAAAAGCTCGATGCCGAATACAGGGTCGGGTTGTCCTCCTGTGGTAAGAAGTCCTTTCTCCATGGCGGCCACTATGCCTTTGGCTATCTCGCCAACCGTTACGGCCTTAAGTACGAATCCGCGTCCGCCGTCAACGCCGATGCCGAACCGACCCCGGCCAAGCTGATGGCGCTGGTCAAACAGGTCAGGGCCACGGGGCTTAGGTACGTTTTCAGCGAGGAATTGCTCTCGCCGCGCGTGTCCGAGATGATCGCCAAGGAAAGCGGCGCCTCGGTCCTATTGCTGCACGGCGCCCACAACATCAGTAAAAGCGATTTCGAACATGGCGTGACCTTTCTCGCGCTGATGAGGAATAATCTGGCAAGCCTCAAGACCGGTCTGGAATGCAGATAGTCGTTAAGAACGACAACCATGAAAACGGTAGGTGGGCCGCAGAGCCCCGGAGCCAATGAGAACGTCACGGAGTCCTTTCACCTGGGACCTTCGCCGGGACGCAGAATCGTCACGTAGCTCCCTGATGATGCGCTGTCGGATTTTGTTGCCTCCGTGTCTATTGTGGCTCTGTGGTGAATGTTTTCTGGGGATAACTGATTTCAGAGGGGCGGCCGCAGCGGGGCCGCCCTTTGTTTTTGCTGGCGTATCGGAAAAAATGCGCTAGAATAAAACACCGTCCGTTCTCATGAAACGGTGATGGAACCTTTTCTAAGGAGTTTTGCTTATGGAAATACGGGTGCCCGAGGTGGGCGAATCGGTCCGGGAAGCGTTGCTGGCCACGTGGTTCAAGAAGAACGGCGAGAGCGTGAAGAAGGACGAAGCGCTGTGCGAGATCGAAACCGACAAGATCACGCTGGACATCAACGCCGACGCGGCCGGTGTGCTCTCCATCACCGTGGCCGAGGGTACGACCATACCGGTCGGCACGGTCATCGGCTCCATCGACGAGCAACAGGCTGCGGTCGCCGTTGCCGTTGAACCGTCTGCGCCAGTGGCGGCTGCACCGGCAGCCCCGGTGCAGCCGCCGGCGGCCGACCCCGCCGCTGCGCCATCGTCGCCGGCCGCCCGTCGGGAAATGCGCGAACAGGGGATTGATCCCGCCTCGGTCGTGGGGACCGGCAAGGGGGGGCGTATCACCCTGGACGACCTGTTCAGCGGCATCGCGGAAAAATCCCAGCAGGGGGCGGCCGCACCGATTCCCGCCCCGGATGTTCCCGCCGTTCCTGCCCCCCCCCAGGGCATGGCTGCCGCTTCTGCCCCGCCTGCACCGGCCGAGGCCGTTGGCACGGTTCACTCGGAGGAGGCCCCCCTTTACGCGGCCGAGAGGGAAGAACGCCGGGCCATGTCCCCCATCCGCAAGCGCATCGCCGAACGCCTCGTGGCGGTGCGGCGGGAAACCGCCATGCTTACCACCTTTAATGAGGCCGACCTGAGCCACATCATGGCGCTGCGTGACAAATACCGGGACCACTTCCAAAAGCGCCACGGCGTCAAGCTCGGCTTCATGCCGTTCTTCGTCAAGGCGTGCGTCGAGGCGCTGCGGGAATTCCCGTCCGTGAATGCCAGCATCGACGGCGACGACATCGTGTACCACCATTACTACGACATCGGCATTGCCGTGGGCGGCGAGAAAGGGCTGGTGGTCCCGATCCTGCGCAACGCCGAGCGTCTCCATTTCCACGAGGTGGAGCAGGCCATAGGCGGTTTCAGCGAGAAGATCAAGACCAACCGCCTGACCATCTCCGACCTGGAGGGGGGCACCTTTACCATCTCCAACGGCGGCGTGTACGGCTCCATGCTCTCCACCCCCATACTCAATCCGCCTCAGAGCGGCGTGCTCGGCATGCACGCCATTCAGGAACGCCCGGTGGTGCGGGACGGCCAGATCGTCATCCGCCCCATGATGTTTCTTGCGCTCTCCTACGATCATCGCATCATCGACGGCCGCGAGGCGGTCGGGTTCCTGAAAAGCGTCAAGGAGTATATCGAGGACCCGGAGGAGTTGTTGCTGGAAGGGTAGGGGACGCCTTAGGAGGTTGTTGAAAAACAGCCATCAGGCCTTCGTCCTCGAAAGCCCTTTTGTGCGGCGTAGCGCCCCTCATCCTATCCTTCTCCCAAAGGGAGAAGGGATACCGTTACCCTCTCCCTCTGGGAGAGGGTGGCCAAAGGCCGGGTGAGGGCCTCCGCGGGGCTTGTCTAGCGGGTGCGACGATCTGACTATTTTTGAACAACCTGGGTCTTTCAACAGTCTGCTAAATTCCACACGGAGGATTCAGTCATGTCCGATCACATATTCGATCTTATCGTCATCGGCGCCGGGCCGGGCGGCTATGTGGCCGCCATCCGCGCCACGCAACTGGGGATGAAGGTCGCCGTTGTCGAAAAACGCGATGCCTTGGGTGGCGTCTGTCTGAACGAGGGGTGCATCCCCAGCAAGGCTCTGCTGGACTCCAGCGAATTTTTTGCCGTGGCGCGGGATCGCTTTCCCGTGCACGGCATCGACATCGCTCCGCCCCAACTCAACCTGGAAGCCATGATGCGCCGTAAGGACGACGTGGTCAAAAAGAACACCGACGGTATCGCCTACCTCTTCAAGAAGAACGAGATCGAGTGGGTTCGCGGCACAGGAAGGCTTGTGGGGCGCAACGCCCTTGGCCGCCACGAGGTCGAAGTGGCGCTCGCGGAGGCAACGGGGCCCGCCGGTCAGCAGAGCCTGCCGCCGGACGCCGCAACGAGCGTGAAGCTCCAGGCCCAGCGGGTACTGCTGGCGACCGGCAGCGAGGCTGCCACGCTCCCCGGCATCCCCTTTGACGGGCAGGTGGTGGTCAGCGCCCGCGAGGCGCTCTGCTTCGACGAACTTCCCCAACACCTGGTGGTTGCCGGGGGCAGCTTTATCGGCCTGGAGCTCGGGTCGGTCTGGCGCCGCCTGGGGGCCCAGGTAACAGTGATAGAGATGATGCCCCAGATCGTGCCGATCATGGACCGGCAGGCGGGAGACACCCTCTATCGATCCCTGCGCAAACAGGGCATCGAGTTCAAGTTGGGGACGCGCATCTCCGGGGTGCGCCGCATCGGCAGCAAGGCCATTGTCCAGTACAACGCCGGTACCGGCAGCGAGGAGATCGATTGCGACCGTCTGCTGGTGGCCGTTGGCCGCCGCCCTCTGACGGCCGGGCTCAATCTGGAAGAGGTCGGGGTACGGCTGGACGAGAAGGGGAGGGTGGCGGTGGACGGGGATTACCAAACCTCCGTACCGGGTATCTACGCCATAGGGGACCTGGTCCCCGGCCCGATGCTGGCCCACAAAGCGTCGGAAGAGGGAGTGGCCTGCGTGGAACGCATGGCGGGCAAGGTAGCGGCGGTGGAGTACGAATATATCCCCGGCGTGGTCTATACCTGGCCGGAAGGCGCCACGGTCGGCCAGACCGAGGAACAACTCAAGGAGGCCGGTATCCCTTACCGGAGCGGCCGGTTCAACTTTGCCGCCCTTGGCCGGGCGCGCTGCATGGATGAAACGGAGGGGTTCGTCAAGATCCTGGCCCATCAGGATACGGACCGGGTTCTGGGGGTGCATATCGTCGGACCGCGGGCCTCGGACCTGATTGCCGAGGCGGTCGCCATCATGAGTTTCGGCGGCACGGCCCGTGATATCGCCCTGATCTGCCATGCCCACCCGACTCTGCCCGAGGCGGTGCGGGAGGCGGCGCTGGATGTGCACAAGGAGGCGATTCACGCCTGATGGGTTGTTGAAAAACAGCCATCAGGCCTTCGTCCTCGAACACCCCTTCGTGCGACGTAGCGCCCCTCATCCTATCCTTCTCCCAAAGGGAGAAGGGATACCGTTACCCTCTCCCTCCGGGAGAGGGTGGCCAAAGGCCGGGTGAGGGCCTCCTCAGGGCTTGTCTAGCGGGTGCGACGATCTGACTATTTTTGAACAACCTGATTTTTTCAATAGCCCGCTAAGAATATGGAGTTATTTGATATACTAATTACAGTATGGATTACCAAGGAAGGGGATGATGACAATGGCACAGAACCTTGCGACCAAAATACTCGAACATCATCTGGTGGAGGGGGAACTGGTCCCCGGCCGGGAGATTGCCATCCGTATCGACCACACGCTGTTGCAGGATGCCACCGGCACCATGGCCATGCTGGAGTTCATCGCCATGGGGCTGCCTCGGGTCAAGGTCGGGCTGGCGGCCCAGTATATCGATCACAACCTGCTGCAAACCGACTATAAAAACGCCGACGACCACGCCTTTCTGACCAGCGCCGCCATGAAGTACGGCGTGCACCTGTCCAAGCCGGGCAACGGTGTTTCTCATCAGGTGCATCTTGAACGCTTCGGCGTGCCGGGCATCACGCTCCTGGGGGCCGATTCCCACTCCCCCACGGCTGCCGGCATATCGGTGCTGGCCATCGGGGCCGGCGGTCTGGACGTAGCCCTGGCCATGGCCGGCCACCCCTTTTACCTCCCCTGTCCCAAAGTGATGGGGGTCAAGCTGGTGGGGCGCCTGCCCGACTGGGTTTCGGGCAAGGATGTCATCCTGGAGATGCTCCGCCGCCACACGGTCAAGGGCGGGGTGGGCAAGGTTATCGAATACTACGGCCCGGGCGTGGCCACGCTTTCGGCTACCGATCGCGCCACCATCGGCAACATGGGGGCGGAACTGGGCGCCACCTCCTCGATCTTTCCCTCGGACGAGCGGACACGGGAGTTTCTGGTCTCCCAGGGGAGGGGCGATTGCTGGCGACCCCTGGCCGCGGACGAGGGAGCGACCTACGACGAATACGACGAGATCGACCTGTCGGCGCTGGAACCGCTGATCGCCTGCCCGTCGTCGCCGGACAACGTCGTGACGGTACGGGAGGTTGAGGGAGTCAAGGTAGACCAAGTGCTGGTGGGGAGTTCGGTCAATTCCTCGTTCCGCGACCTGATGACCGTCTGCCGCATCCTGGAAGGGCAGCGCATTGCGCCCCAGGTGTCGTTCCACATCAACCCGGGCAGCCGCCAGGTTTTGGAAAACGTGGCCGATCAGGGCGGTGTGGTGACGTTGCTGATGGCCGGGGCGAGCATTCACCAGTCCGGCTGTCTGGGCTGCATCGGCATGGGGCAGGCGCCGGGCACCGACCAGGTTTCGTTGCGCACCTTCCCGCGCAACTTCCCGGGCAGGAGCGGCACCAAGGGGGACAAGGTCTATCTCTGCTCCCCGGAGACCGCCGCTGCCGCCGGTATTTACGGCGTGATCACCGATCCGCGCAAGCTGTCGACCATCAAGGCCTATCCGGCGGTGCGGAACCCCTCCACATATCTGCTGGACGATTCCGGCATCATCTTCCCCCTGGAGGATACCGCCTCCGTCGAGATCAAGACCGGCCCCAACATCGTGCCGTTCCCGGAATTCGAAGCGCTGCCGGATACGTTGCAGGCAGAGGTGGTCATTAAATTGGAGGATAATGTCAGCACCGACCACATCATGCCTGCCGGCAACAAGGTACTGCCGCTGCGCAGCAACATCCCGGCCATCGCCGAGCATGTCTTCGAACAGGTTGACCCGGAATTTCCGGCCCGGGCCAAGGCGGCCGGCAACGGGGTGGTCGTGGGGGGCGAGAACTACGGCCAAGGGTCGTCCCGGGAGCATGCCGCCCTTGCGCCGCGCTACCTGGGGATACGCGCCAAGCTGGCCAAGAGCTTCGCCCGCATCCACAAGGCCAACCTGGTCAACTTCGGCATCCTGCCGCTGACCTTCAAGAACCCGGCCGATTACGATCTGTTCAACCAGGGGGACCGGGTCTCCTTCTCGGACCTGCGGCGTCTGGTGGGGAGCGGCGCCGAGGATGTGCCGATGCAGGTTGGGGACAAACAGGTCATGATGCAGTTGAATATCTCCGAGCGCCAGCGCCGGGAGTTGCTGGCCGGGGGGACATTGAATTACGTGCGGCAGAGCAACCATAAGTAACTGATATATCACAGCGCCCGGAACCGGGCGTTCCACAGAAGGAGCATGAATGCCAAGAACCGCAGTCGCAGTACACAAAACCAAGATCGTAGCCACCCTCGGCCCGGCCAGTTCGTCGCCCGACATGGTGGCCCGGCTCATATCGGCCGGAGTGGATATCTTTCGTCTCAATTTTTCCCACGGCGACAACGCCCAGAAACAGGAGCTGATCCATACCATCAGGCAGGCCTCCGAAAAGGCGGGGCGCCAGATCGGCATCCTGGCCGACCTGCAAGGGCCCAAGATCAGGACCGGCAAGATGGCGAACGATGCCATGACCCTGACCAAGGGACAGGAGGTGGTCATCACCACCGAGGACATCCTCGGCCGCGACGGCCTTATTCCCACGATCTACCGTTCCCTCCCCACGGATGTGCATCCCGGATCGCGTATCCTTCTGGACGATGGCCTGATGGAGTTGAAGGTCGTGGCCATCGATGGGGAGCGGGTCCGTTGCACGGTGGTGACCGGCGGCGTGCTGAAGAACAACAAGGGGATCAACCTGCCGGGCGTGAATGTCTCGGCCCCCTCCCTGACCGAGAAAGACCTGGCTGACCTGGACTTTGCCCTCGATGCCGAGGTGGATTTCGTGGCGCTCTCGTTCGTGCGGACCGCCGAGGATGTGGAGCAGATCAAGCGGATCATCTACCTGAAGGGGAAAAACACGCCGGTCGTGGCCAAGATCGAAAAGCCCGAGGCGCTGCAGAATTTCAAGAAGATCCTCCAGGCGACGGATGCCGTCATGGTGGCCCGCGGCGACCTGGGGGTGGAGATCGAGGCCGAGAAGGTGCCGGTCTTCCAGAAAAAGATCATTCAGGCCTGCAATGAGGCCGGCAAGCCGGTCATCACCGCCACCCAGATGCTGGACTCCATGATCCGCAATCCGCGGCCGACGAGGGCCGAGACGTCCGATGTGGCCAACGCCATTGTGGACGGCACCGATGCGATCATGCTTTCCGCCGAAACCGCCTCCGGCGATTACCCGATCGAGGCGGTGGAGACCATGGTCCGCATCGCTCAGGATGTGGAGAACGCCGATTTCTGGAGTACCGTGGATAAAAGCCTGTCAACGCCCAGCATTGCCCAGGCGGTCGCCGAATCGGCATGCCGGGCGGCCGCCAGCCTGGGGGCCAAGACCATCGCCGTCTTCACCCAATCGGGCAGCACGGCGGCGCTCATCTCCCATTTTCGCCCCCATATCCCGATCATCGCCTATACCGCATCGCCGGAGATTCAGCGGCGGCTCTCCATCTACTGGGGGGTAAGCGCCACCGGCATCGGCAGCATGGCGGACATGCACCAGCAGATCATGGCGGTTGAACGCAACATGCTGGCGGCCGGTTACCGCAAGGGGGACATTATCGTCATCATCATGGGGCTGCCGGTGGAGGCGCGCGGTTCCACCAATCTGATGAAGGTGCACAAGCTGGGAACCGGTGAATTCTTCGAGATTTACTGACATTACTGAGTACATGAGCATACAGAGTGTAGATCGAAACGGCGGCCCCAAAGGTCGCCGTTTGCTTTTGCCCTCGCCGGTTTTGTATTGACAAAGCCGTCTCACGTTACGAGAATAAGCGCTTTGCACGTTATGGACAGAGGGAGAGGCATGTGCCGGAACAACAACCGATATTGATGCAGGGAAACGAGGCCATGGCCCGCGGTCTGGTGGAGAACGGCTGCGTGGTGGCCGCTTCCTACCCGGGGACGCCCGCCTCCGAGATCCTTTCCGCCGTCGACACCTGGCGCAAGGCCGAGGGGGCGAACATGCACGTGGAGTGGGCGGTCAACGAAAAGGTGGCCTTCGAGATCGCCTATGCCGCCAGCCAGAGCGGGCTGCGCGCCGCCACCGCCATGAAGCAGGTGGGCCTGAACGTCGCCTCCGACCCGTTGATGAGCGCCGCCTATCTCGGTACGGTGGGCGGTTTCGTGGTGATCAGCGCCGACGATCCCGGCCCCCATTCGTCCCAGACCGAGCAGGACTCCCGCCTGGTGGCCATGCAGGCCAAGATCCCGGTTCTTGACCCCTCTTCCCCGGCCGAGGCGCGGGAGATGGCCGGCCTGGCCTTCCAACTGTCCGAGGAGTTCGGGGTGCCGGTGATGCTGCGCCCCACCACCCGGGTCTGTCACGCCAGCCAGGACATCCTTCTCCGTCCCGTCCAGGATCTGCAACGCGCAGCCGATTTCCGCAAAGACCCCAAACGCTGGGCCGCCACCCCAAAATTCCGATATGAATTACACGTCAAACTCAACCAGACCTTGTCACGGATCGCCGCCTATGGGCCGACCGCGCCCCGCTGCCTGAACCGTGATCCCGGGACCCGCCGTGCCGTGGTTGCCTCCGGCGTATCGGCCGCCCATGCGCGGGAGGTGGCGAGCGCTTCCGGCCTTTGGGACTCCTTTGCCTTCTACCAGGTCCTCCAGCCCTATCCGCTGCACATCGCCTTTGTGGAGGAGCTCCGCTCCGCCTACGACGAGGTGCTGGTGCTGGAGGAAACCGTCGGGGTGATCGAGATGCAGCTTCGCGACTACCGGCGGGTGCAGGGCAAGCTTTCCGGTTTTGTTCCCGAGGCGGGAGAACTGCTGCCCGAGACGATCGAGCGGCTTCTGCCCCGGTTTGCCGGCAGGCCGCTGCCGGAACTGCCCGAAGCGGCTCCGGCGGCGGGCAAGCGCCCGACCCTCTGCCCCGGCTGTCCGCACCGGGCCAGCTTCTATGCCATCAAGAAGGCTGCGCCCACGGGAATCTACCCCAGCGACATCGGCTGTTATACCCTGGGGGTCAATCTGGGGGGCGTGGACACGGTCCTGTGCATGGGAGCCGCCATCGGCCAGGCTGCCGGATTCTACCAGGCCTACCGGGTGACCGGCCAACCACGCGACATTGTTGCCACCATCGGCGACTCCACCTTTTTTCACGCCGGCATCCCCCCCCTGATCGACGCCGTGGTACAGGGGGCCCGCTTCGTCCTGGTGATCCTGGACAACAGCACCACCGCCATGACCGGCAACCAGCCGACCCCCTCCCTGGGTACCCCCGCAGGCCAAGCGGTGGATATCGCCTCGATTGTTGCGGGTTGCGGCGTGAAATTCTGCCGTAGCGCCGACCCACTGAATCTGCCGGCCTTCACCGCCCTGCTCAAGGAAGCGCAGGCCTTTTCCCGAGACCTGGGGGTGGCGGTCGTGATTGCCAAGAGCCCCTGCCTGGTGGACAAGAGCGTACGGCACGCCAAGCGTCCCCAGGCGGTTGTGGATGCCGCATGCACCGGATGCCGGTACTGCACCAGCCAGTTCGAGTGTCCGGCTTTGGTCTACGATGAGGTCAGCGGCAAGGTCCTGGTGGACGTCATGATCTGTAGCGGCTGCGGGGTATGTCTCGATGTCTGCCCGGTGAAGGCGATCCGTCAGGAAGGAGGGAAGCCATGACATCCCAACAGTTGATTATCTCCGGGGTAGGGGGGCAGGGAATCCTCTTCATCACCCGGCTCCTGGCGGAAACCGCCATTGCCAAGGAGTTGCCGGTGTTGACCTCCGAGACCCACGGCATGGCCCAGCGGGGCGGCATCGTCATCTCCCACCTCAAGGTCGGGACATTCTCCAGTCCCCTGGTGCGTCCGGGCCAGGCCGACGGCTTGATCGCCCTCAAGCCGGGGAATATGAAACTTCACCATCCCTTTCTGAAGCCGGACGGCTGGATAACGGCCAATGCCGTGGAGCCATCCCCCTTGGCCGGGGTTGTTACCATCGATGCCGACACGCTGGCCCTGCAACTGGGTAACCCCCAGGCGGTCAACCTGATCGTCCTCGGTCGCGCCCTGTCCATGGGCCGTTTTTTTTGTACGAAGGATGAAGTGGCCAAAGTGCTTCGGCGAAAATTAAACGGCAAACCCGCCGTGCTGGAAGGGGCCCTGGCAGCCCTTGCCGCCGGTACCGGCGCGGCCTGATACCATGTATGCCACAGATTATTCACGGAGTCGATACCTGCTATGTTGAATCATTTCCCCCCGAAGATCACCGCCATCGAAGAACTCCCGGCCCACCAGCTACGCGGCCTGCAATGGACGGTGCGGCATGCCTTCGAACATTCCGCCTTCTACCGTGAACGCCTCTCGGCTACCGGCATCGGGCCGGACGACATCACAAGCCTGGACGACCTGCGCCGCCTCCCCTTTACCACGGCTGACGACCTGGCTGCAGGCTATCCCTTTGCCCTGCGCGCGGCCGACTTCGCCGACCTGGTGCGCATCCACGCCTCGTCCGGCACCACCGGCAAGCGGAAGGTCCTCTGCTATACCCGCAAGGATGTGGAAGACTGGCAGACCATGTTCGCCCGCTGCTACGAACTGGCCGGCCTGACGCGCCAGGACCGGGTGCAGATCGCGGTGGGGTACGGACTCTGGACCGCCGGCATCGGCTTTCAGCAGGCCTGCGAACGTTTCGGCGCCCTGGCGGTGCCGGTGGGCCCCGGCAACCTTGAACTGCAAACCGCTTTTCTGATCGATCTGCAATCGACGGTATTTTGCTGCACGGCGTCCATGGGGCTGCTGCTGGCGGAGGAGGTTCAGCGAAAAGGGTTGAAAGACAAGCTCAACCTTAAGAAGATCATCCTGGGCGCCGAGCGTTCCAGCAGCGCCATGCTCGACACCATGCGCGACTGTCTCGGCGTTGAAGATATCTACGACGTCACCGGGCTTACGGAGGTCTATGGCCCCGGCACCGGCCTGTCATGCCGGGAGAACAGCGGCATCCATTACTGGGCCGACTACTATATCCTCGAAGTGCTCGACCCGCTGACCCTGGAACCTGCCGCCCCCGGCGCGATCGGAGAGATGGTCTTTACCACCCTGTGCAAAGAGGGAGCGCCGCTGATCCGTTACCGTTCCCGCGACCTGACCCGGCTTTTGCCGGGGGAATGCCCCTGCGGGTGCTTCATGCCGCGCCACGACCGGATTCTCGGCCGTTCCGACGACGTCACCATTTTCCGCGGGGTCAATATCTACCCCGGCCAGATCGATGAGGCGCTGAACCGTGTCCCGGGGATCGGCAGCGAATACCAGGTGCTGTTCGACCGCGGTCCCGACGGCCGGGACAGCATGCTGGTGCGGGTGGAACGGGCGCACAACGGCGCCGCGCTGCCCGATGAGCGGGTTTTGAAGGCAGTTGCGGCCGGTATCAAGCACACCATGCTGGTATCGTGCACTGTTGAGGTGTTGGCGGCGGGGACATTGCCGCGTTCGGAGCGCAAGACGCGTCGCATATTCGACAGTCGTTCATTCGAGTGATTTTCTTGTCGATTTAACTGTCGGATTAATAACGTATTTTTTTGGGTTATTGAAAAAAGCGGAGAAAAGAATAAAAAAAGGTATTG
>NZ_VZRA01000012.1 GCF_008802355.1 Oryzomonas sagensis
GCCCGGCGACAACGTTGCCATGACCGTGAAACTGATCACCCCGATCGCCATGGACGAAGGTTTGCGTTTCGCCATCCGCGAAGGTGGCCGTACCGTTGGCGCCGGCGTCGTCAGCTCGATCATCGAATAATTTTCCGAACGCCGCTGCGGTCATCACTGGCCGCAGCGGCGTCACTGTTAAAGGAATCGTCAAATGAGAGACATAATTACCCTTTCCTGCACCGAGTGTAAGCAGAAAAATTACACAACCACCAAAAACAAGAGAACCAAGCCTGAAAAACTCGAGTTCAGCAAGTACTGCCGTTTTTGTCGTAAACACACTCCTCACAAGGAATCCAAATAATCGTTGTTTTTCGGGCGTGCAGGCCAGTAGCTCTAACGGCTAGAGCGCCGGTCTCCAAAACCGGATGTTGGGGGTTCGAATCCCTCCTGGCCTGCCATTTTTCCCATCAGCGTTCAGCAAGCGGGAAGGCGCCACCGAAAGTGGCGTGACACCAAAGACGGTTTGTCGGTCACGACAGGAGCTCACGTGCAAAACGTAAAAACTTTTCTCGAATCGGTTAAGGTTGAGCTGGGTAAGGTTACCTGGCCAACCCGTAAGGAAACTATGGCCACAACCGGAGTTGTGGTGGTCATTATCTTTCTTATCTCGATTTACCTGGGGGCTTGCGATATCGTCCTGGCCAAGCTGATGCGGCTTATACTGGGATAAAGGATTTATTATGTCCAAAAAGTGGTATGGGGTTCACACCTATTCAGGTTTTGAAAATAAAGTCAGGCTGAACCTGGCTGAGCGCGTAAAGAACGAAGGCGTGGAGGAACTTTTTGAAGAGATTCTGATCCCTTCCGAAACCGTCGTTGAATTGAAAAAAGGTGAAAAGAAGACCTCTTCCCGCAAGTTTTTTCCCGGGTATATCCTCGTCAAGATGGAGTTGACCGACGAGACGTGGCACATCGTCAAGGAAACAGCCAAGGTTACCGGCTTTGTGGGCGGCAATACGCCGTTTCCCATTAGTGATGAAGAAGTGAACAAGATTTCCCGCCGGATGGAGGAGGGCGCCGAAAAACCGCGGCCGAAGGTGCAGTTTGAAGTCGGTGAGACCGTCAGGGTCGTGGATGGTCCTTTCCTCAATTTCTCCGGTATTGTTGAAGACGTCAAGCCGGACAAGGGCAAGTTGCGCGTTACGGTTACGATTTTCGGCCGGGCGACCCCGGTCGAGTTGGAATTCATGCAGGTGGAAAAGAATTAATCCGCGAACAAGCGTCATAATAGAGATACGGCATTTGTCACACAAAGGAGCACCATAATGGCAAAGAAGATCACAGGTTATATCAAGCTGCAAGTACCCGCCGGCAAGGCTAATCCTTCACCTCCCATCGGGCCGGCGCTTGGTCAGCACGGCGTCAACATCATGGAATTCTGCAAGGCGTTCAACGCCAAGACCCAGGCGGATGAGGGCACCATTACTCCGGTTGTCATCACGGTCTATGCCGACCGTTCCTTCACGTTCATCACCAAGACGCCTCCGGTCCCTGTCCTGATCAAGAAGGCTTTGGGCATTGCGAGCGGTTCCGCCGTTCCCAATAAGACCAAAGTCGGCAAGCTGACCAAGGCCCAGGTTGAAGAAATTGCCAAAAAGAAGATGCCGGACCTCAACGCCGCTTCCGTGGAAGCCGCCATGAGAACCGTTGAAGGGACTGCCCGCTCCATGGGCGTCGATATCGTCTAGTCACGGGTTTATATATTTAAAAGAACCAGAGAGAGGTTGTATCATGTCGAAGAGCGCGAAAAAGCATACGGCGGCGATGTCTCAGATAGACAGAACCAAGGTGTACCCCCTTGGGGCTGCCCTTGATGTTGTCAAGCAGACCGCCTATGTCAAATTTGACGAAACCGTCGATCTCGCCGTGAAGCTGGGCGTTGATCCTCGCCATGCCGATCAGATGGTCCGTGGGGCGGTGGTGTTGCCCAATGGTCTGGGCAAGAATGTGCGTGTTCTCGTGTTTGCCAAAGGGGAGAAGGAAAAAGAGGCCCTCGAGGCAGGCGCAGACTACGTCGGTTCCGACGACCTGGTGGCGAAGATCCAGGATGGGTGGTTTGAGTTCGACACCGCCATTGCCACACCGGACATGATGGGTGTGGTCGGCAAGATCGGCAAGCTGCTCGGTCCCCGCGGCCTGATGCCGAACCCCAAGGTCGGCACCGTCACGTTCGAGATCGGTAAAGCGGTAAAAGAGTGCAAGGCCGGTAAGGTCGAGTTCCGCGTCGAGAAGGCCGGTATCGTCCACGCCCCGGTAGGGAAGGTGTCCTTCGACGTCGAAAGCCTCAAGGGCAACGTGCTGGCGCTCGTTGAAGCGCTGGTCAAGGCCAAGCCTTCCGCCGCCAAAGGTACCTATATCAAGAAGATTTCCCTCTCCTCCACCATGGGGGCCGGGATTAACCTCGATATCAGCGAAGTGACGGCACAGATATAGGAGGTTGTTGAAAAACAGCCATCAGGCCTTCGTCCTCGAAGGCCCCTTTGTGCGGCGTAGCAGTGCTACGCCTCCGCAGGGCCTCCTGCGGGTGCGACGATCTGACAATTTTTGAACAACCTGATGCAGCCATAAATTAATGCAGCCAAAGTCAAAGACAGCAGGTGCATGCACAGCTTAATCCGGTGATGCGGCCGGACCTGCCGAGACTTGGGTAACGTAAGGTTCACTCCTTGCGCTTCCTGACTTTGGCCGGGGCTTTGCCCCAGATACCAAAAGAAAGGAGGAAGTCGCTTGAACAAGAATAGCAAGCAGGAACTGGTAACCGAGATGCATGAGCGGCTCACACGAGCCAAGGCGGTTTTTTTGGCTGATTTCCGCGGCATGAGCGTGGGACAGGCCACCAGCCTTCGTAACGAATTGCGCGGCGCATCGGTTGAGTACAAGGTATTCAAGAATACCCTGCTCGATCTTGCCGCCAAGGGTACGGAAGCCGAACCGCTCAGCCCCTACCTGGCAGGACCGACCGCGGTCGCCATCACGTATGACGATCCGGTCAGCGCCGCCAAGGTGCTCAGCAAGTTTGCCAAGGACCCCCAGGGCAAATTTGTCCTGAAGGCTGGCGTTCTTTCCGGTAAATTGCTGGATGTGAAACAGATCCAGGCGTTGGCAGAACTGCCCTCGCGTGAAGTCCTCATCGCCAAGATGCTGGGTTCCATGCAGGCACCCGCCACCAACTTTGTCGGCGTGCTCGCAGCGCTGCCGAGCTCACTGGTTCGCGCCCTGGATGCCATTCGCGCCCAGAAAGCCGGAAACTAACCACTCAATTCACCTATACGCTACATTAAACCTATCGGAGGATTATTTACATGGCTATCACCAAGGAAGAAGTAATCAGCTTTATCGAAAATATGACCGTTCTGGAACTTTCCGAACTTGTTAAAGAACTTGAAGACAAATTCGGCGTGTCCGCTGCCGCTCCGGTTGCCGTTGCCGCTGCTGCCGGTCCTGCCGCCTCCGCTGAGCCTGCTGAAGAGAAAACCGAATTCGACGTTATTCTCAAGGCTGCCGGCGCCAACAAGATCAATGTCATCAAGGTTGTCCGCGCACTGACCAGCCTCGGCCTGAAGGAAGCCAAAGACCTGGTTGACGGCGCCCCCGGCACCGTGAAAACCGGCATTTCCAAGCAGGAAGCCGAAGAAGCCAAAAAACAGCTGGTTGAAGCCGGCGCCGAAGTAGAGATCAAATAGTACGCCGTACTTTTATAGAAATGTAAGCCAAGGTCGCCTTGAGCGGCCTTGGCTTGTGCTGTTTCAGCAAATCCCCTCCCGTTCTGGTAGTCTGTAAATCCGGCTGGTTGCATGTTGGCCGGATGTCTTGATGATACTCGCCAAAGGAGAAGCTATGGCTTATTCGATCGCCAATAACCACTTGTTGCGTAAAAACTTTGCCAAGATTAAAAATATCATTGATATTCCCAATCTGATCGACATACAAAAAAACTCCTACCACCGTTTCCTGCAACAGGAGGTTGCGCCCGAATCCCGGAAAAACATCGGCCTCGAAGCCGTTTTCAGAAGCGTGTTCCCCATCAAGGACTTCAGTGAAAGTGCGTCGCTGGAGTACGTTTCCTATACCCTCAATAAGCCGAAATATGATGTGGAAGAGTGTCATCAACGCGGGATGACCTTTGCTGCGCCCATGAAGGTCAAGGTGCGCCTGGTCATCTGGGAATCCGGCAAGGAAACCGGCGTCAGGGCGATCAAGGATATCAAGGAGCAGGAGGTCTACTTCGGCGAAATTCCGTTGATGACCGATAACGGGACGTTCATCATCAACGGCACGGAACGTGTCATTGTCAGCCAGCTGCACCGCTCCCCCGGCGTTTTTTACGATCACGACAAGGGCAAGACCCACTCCAGCGGCAAAGTTCTCTACTCGGCAAGGGTGATCCCGTACCGCGGATCATGGCTTGATTTCGAGTTTGATCATAAAGACATTCTCTATGTACGTATCGACCGTCGGCGCAAGATGCCGGCAACGGTACTGCTCAAGGCATTGGGCTATTCAGTTGAGCAGCTTCTCAACTATTACTACAGCAGTGAAGAAATTTTCGTCAACGGCGAGTCCCTCTCCAAGAGTATCGATCCCGAACTGCTCACCCTGCAGAAGTCCACGGTGGATGTGGTTGACCCCAAAAACGGCGAGGTAATCGTCAAGGCCAACCGCAAATACACCAAGGCCTCCATCAAGAAGCTGTTCGAACACGGCATCAAAACCGTTCCGGTTGCCGCAGACGGCGTCATCGGCCGTTATGCGTCGGCGGACGTTATCGACCCGGCCACCGGCGAGATCCTCGTGGAGTGCAACGAGGAAGTGACCGCCGCTAAATTCGACGAGATCGTGGCCCGGGGCGTCCGTAGTTTCAGTGTGCTCTTCATCGACAACCTGCACATCACCTCGTCGTTTCGCGACACCCTGCTGATCGACAAGGTGAGCAGCACCGATGAAGCTTTGATCGAAATATACCGCCGCCTGCGTCCGGGCGATCCCCCAACCCTGAAGAGCTCCCTGGCGCTGTTCGACAACCTGTTCTTCAACCCGGAACGGTACGATCTGTCCGCCGTGGGGCGCCTCAAGCTGAATTACAAGCTTGGTCTGAAGGTGTGGCCGGATTGTACGGTGCTCAACGCCCCGAGCATGCTTGCCGTGGAGGACTTCCTGAACCCCCAGGAGCTCGTGTCCCGTCTTGTCAAGGGCGAAGACCAGTTCTCCCAGTACCTGATGATGAAACTCCCCGCGGAACTGGTCAAGACCCTCAAGAAGTGCGACCTCTCCCAGCCCGTTCCCGAAAAGTTGGTGGAGCAGTTGGTTCAGGAGTTCAACAACCTCTTCAAGGACCACGACTTCTTCCAGAAGGATGTTTTCGCCCCTCTACCCCTCGGCGCAGCGACCGTCAAGCTGTCCGAACTGATCGATCAGGGCGTGTTTGACGAGAATCGCCGTGCCATCGAGATCCTGCGCCGCAACCGGATGCTCTTCGAGGATCTGTACGCCGACCTTATCGCAGCGTCGTCCAAGAATGACATCCTGGAGATCGTCCGTTACCTGATCGACCTGAAAAACGGCCGCGGTACCATCGACGACATCGACCACCTGGGCAACCGCCGCGTGCGCGCCGTGGGCGAACTCCTGGAGAACCAGTACCGCATCGGTCTGGTGCGCATGGAACGCGCCATCAAGGAGCGCATGAGTCTGCAAGAGGTGGAAAACCTCATGCCCCACGACCTGATCAACTCCAAACCGGTTTCGGCCGTGGTCAAGGAGTTCTTCGGTTCGTCCCAGCTCTCCCAGTTCATGGACCAGACGAACCCGCTGTCCGAGGTTACCCACAAGCGCCGTCTTTCGGCCCTGGGACCCGGCGGCCTGACCCGTGAGCGCGCCGGCTTCGAAGTCCGCGACGTTCACCCGACCCACTACGGCCGCGTCTGCCCGATCGAAACGCCTGAAGGTCCGAACATCGGCCTGATCGCGTCCCTCTCCACCTATGCCCGCATCAACGAGCACGGCTTCGTGGAAACCCCGTACCGCATCGTCGAGGACGGCAAGCTGACCAGCGACGTCCGTTTCTTCTCCGCCCTGGAGGAGGAGGGGCATGCCATCGCCCAGGCCAACGCCGAGGTGGACAAGAACGGCCGCTTCGTCAACGACTATGTCACGGCCCGTAAGAGCGGCGAGTTCATCCTGGTGCATCGGGAAGAGATCGAGCTGATGGACGTGGCTCCCAAACAGTTGGTGTCGGTCGCCGCCGCGTTGATTCCGTTTCTGGAAAACGACGACGCCAACCGCGCCCTGATGGGTTCCAACATGCAGCGTCAGGCAGTGCCCCTGCTGCGGGCCGATTCTCCCCTGGTCGGCACCGGCATGGAACGGATCGTGGCCAAGGACTCCGGGGTCTCCGTCATTGCCCGCCATAAGGGTGAGGTGGAATCGGTCGACGCCTCCCGCATCGTCATCAAGATCGACGACGATGAGCTCGATGAAACCGGCACCGGTGTCGATATCTACAATATGATCAAGTTTGCCCGCTCCAACCAGAACACCTGCATCAACAACAGGCCGGTGGTCAAGGTGGGGGATAAGATCAAACGTGGCGACGTCATCGCCGACGGCCCTTCCACCGACATGGGCGAGCTGGCCTTGGGGCAGAACATCGTCGTGGCGTTCATGCCGTGGGGCGGCTACAACTACGAAGACTCCATCCTGGTCTCCGAAAAGATGGTGAAAGAGGACCGCTACACCTCGATCCACATTGAAGAGTTCGAGTGCGTCGCCCGCGATACCAAGCTGGGCAAGGAGGAGATCACCTCCGATATCCCCAACCTGGGTGAAGAAACCCTCAAGGATCTGGACGAATCCGGCATTATCCGCATTGGTGCCGAGGTGCGGCCGGGCGACATCCTGGTGGGCAAGATCACCCCCAAGGGCGAAACCCAGCTCTCTCCCGAGGAAAAGTTGCTGCGCGCCATCTTCGGCGAAAAGGCGGGCGATGTCCGCGACACCTCCCTGACCGTACCCCCGGGGGTGGAAGGAACCGTCATCGGTGCCAAGATCTTCTCCCGCAAGGGGAACGACAAGGACGCCCGTACCGAACTGATCGAGAAGGCGGAGGAAAACAAGCTCCGCAAGGATGAACAGGACGAGATCCGCATCATCCGCGATTCGGCCGTCGGCAAGCTCAAACGCCTCCTGGTGGGCAAGACCCTGGCGGTCAAGCTTGAAGACGGGGAGGGGATGCTGATCCTGGCCAAGGGCAAGAAGATCACCGAAGAGACCCTCGACGGCGTGGCAATGGAACGCTGGGCAGGCATCTCCGTCAGCGACGAAGGGGATACGGATGAGAAGGTAAGCCAGGTGCTGGATACCTTGAACCGCCAGATCGACCTGATTCACAACGTCTTTGACGATAAGATCCAGAAGCTCAAACGTGGCGACGACCTGCCGCCGGGCGTGATCAAGATGGTCAAGGTCTACATCGCCATCAAGCGCAAGCTGCAGGTCGGCGACAAGATGGCCGGTCGCCACGGTAACAAGGGTGTCGTTTCCCGCATCCTGCCTGAAGAGGATATGCCGTATATGGAAGACGGCCGGCCGGTGGAGATCGTTCTCAACCCGCTGGGCGTTCCTTCCCGTATGAACGTCGGCCAGATCATCGAAACCCACCTGGGATGGGCAGCCAAGGGAATCGGCTGGAAGATTGAGGAGATGCTCCAGAAACACCTCTCCGAGGACAATCTGAAGGCATATCTCAAGGACGCGTACGACGACGCGGATTTCACCCACTTCATCGATACCCTTGACCAGGAGGAGTTGCTGAAGGTCTGCCGCCGCCTCCAGCGGGGGATCCCCATGGCGTCGCCGGTCTTCGAGGGCGCTTCGGAGAATAAGATCAAGGGGATGCTGAAAAAGGCCGGGTTCCATTCTTCCGGCCAGGTAACACTCTTCGACGGCCGCACCGGCGACCCGTTCAAGCATAAGGTAACCGTCGGCGTGATGTACTTCCTCAAGCTGCATCACTTGGTTGACGACAAGATCCACGCCCGGTCCATCGGACCCTACAGTCTGGTTACCCAGCAACCGCTGGGCGGCAAGGCTCAGTTCGGCGGGCAGAGGCTGGGCGAGATGGAGGTCTGGGCAATGGAGGCCTACGGCGCTTCCTATGCGCTCCAGGAATTCCTTACGGTCAAGTCGGATGATGTCTCCGGCCGCACGCGGATGTATGAAGCCATCGTCAAGGGCAAACACACCCTTGAACCGGGCTTGCCGGAATCCTTCAACGTCCTCATCAAGGAACTCCAATCCCTCTGTCTTGACGTGGAACTGCTTGAAGGGGACGAGGAATAATTACAGAGACCTTCGTAGACAGCCGGCCCGGCGTCGTCGCGGAGCTTCAGAATAACGGAGGAGAGCAACGTGGAAGATTATTTCAGTTTTTTCGATAAACCAAAAGATCCACTCCACTTTTCAGCTATACGGATATCGGTGTCGTCACCCGAGAAGATTCGGGAACGTTCCCACGGCGAGGTCAAGAAGCCGGAAACGATCAATTACCGCACCTTCAAACCGGAGCGGGACGGTCTGTTCTGCGCCAAGATCTTCGGTCCCACCAAGGACTACGAGTGCAACTGCGGCAAGTACAAGCGCATGAAACATCGCGGCATCATCTGCGAAAAGTGCGGCGTTGAGGTCATCCCCTCCAAGGTGCGCCGGGAGCGGCTGGGGCATATCGACCTGGCCACCCCGGTGGCCCATATCTGGTTCCTCAAGTCGTTGCCGTCCCGTATCGGCAACCTGCTGGACATCACCCTCAAGGACCTTGAGAAGGTCCTGTATTTCGAGGCGTTCGTCATCAGCGATCCCAAGAACACGCCGATGCAGTTCTGCGAGGTGATGTCCGAGGAAAAATACATCAAGGCCCAGCAAGAATACGGCAGCGACGCCTTCGAAGGCGGCATGGGGGCCGAGGCCATCCGCAACTGCCTCCGCTCTCTCGATCTTGACGAGCTGGCGGTGTCGCTCCGCTCCGAGATGATGGAGTCAACCAGCGAAGCGAAACGCAAGAAGACCGCCAAACGCCTCAAGGTGGTGGAAGCGTTCAAGTCCTCGGGCAACAAGCCGGAATGGATGATCCTGGAATGCATCCCGGTCCTGCCGCCGGAGCTGCGCCCCCTGGTGCCGCTGGATGGCGGCCGGTTCGCCACCTCCGACCTGAACGATCTGTACCGCAGGGTTATCAACCGCAACAACCGCTTGAAGCGCCTCTGCGAACTGCAGGCGCCCGAGGTGATCATCCGCAACGAGAAGAGGATGCTCCAGGAGGCGGTGGACGCGCTGTTCGACAACGGTCGCCGCGGCCGCGCCATTGCCGGCCCCAACAAGCGTCCCCTGAAATCCCTGTCCGACATGCTCAAGGGCAAGTCGGGCCGTTTCCGCCAGAATCTCCTGGGCAAGCGCGTCGACTATTCCGGCCGTTCGGTCATCGTCGTCGGCCCGGAACTGCGGCTGCACCAGTGCGGCCTGCCGAAGAAGATGGCCCTGGAGCTGTTCAAGCCCTTCATCTACAACAAGCTGGAAGAGCGTGGCTATGTGACCACCATCAAGAGCGCCAAGAAGATGGTGGAGAAGGAGCGCCCCGAGGTGTGGGACGTGCTGGAGGAGGTCATCAAGGAACACCCGGTGATGCTCAACCGTGCCCCGACCCTGCACCGCCTCGGTATCCAGGCCTTCGAGCCGGTGCTCATCGAGGGCAAGGCCATTCAACTGCACCCGCTGGTCTGTACCGCTTTCAACGCCGACTTCGACGGTGACCAGATGGCCGTGCATCTCCCCCTCTCCATCGAGAGCCAGGTGGAGGCCCGCGTCCTGATGATGTCCACCAACAACATCCTGTCGCCGGCCCACGGCAAGCCGATCATCGTTCCGTCCCAGGACATGGTTCTCGGCGCCTACTACATGACCCGCGACCGTCTGTACGAGCCGGATCCCGATGAGAGCGGCCGGGCCAAGATCGATCCCGCCACCGGCAAGCTGATGTACCGCAAGGTCAAGGGAACCGGCAAGATATTCTCCTCGCCCGACGAGGTGCGCATCGCCTTAGATGCCGGTGAGGTCGATATGCAGGCCAAGGTCCGCGTGCGGATGAAAAACTTTGTGAGCGACGAAAAACCGCAATTGATCGATACCACCATCGGGCGGGTCATCATGCGGGAGATCCTGCCGCCTCAGGTGCCGTTCAGCGCCATCAACAAGGTCCTCAACAAGAAAGAGTTGTCCAACCTGGTGGATACCTGTTACCGTCTGGCCGACAGCAAGGAGACCGTTATCCTTGCCGACCGCCTCAAAGAGATCGGTTTCCGCTACGCCAACCTGGCCGGCATCTCCATCTGTCTGGACGACATGGTCATCCCGGAAGGGAAGGCGGCCATCATCACCAAGGCCGAGGATGAGGTCAAGGAGATCCAGAACCAGTACACCGAGGGTCTGATCACCGACGGCGAACGCTACAACAAGGTTATCGACATCTGGGCCAAAGCGACGGAAGACATCGCCAAGGAGATGCTGGACAACCTCTCCAAGGAAAGCTTCCTGGTCGATGGGGAGGAGGTCAAGGAGGCATCCTTCAACGCCATCCACATGATGGCCGATTCGGGTGCCCGTGGTTCCGCCCAGCAGATCCGCCAGTTGGCCGGTATGCGTGGTTTGATGGCCAAGCCTTCCGGCGAGATCATCGAAACCCCCATTACCGCCAACTTCCGCGAAGGGTTGACGGTTCTCCAGTACTTCATCTCGACCCACGGCGCCCGCAAAGGTCTGGCCGATACGGCGCTCAAAACCGCCAACTCCGGTTACCTGACCCGCCGTCTGGTGGATGTCGCCCAGGACGCCATCATTACCGAGGACGACTGCGGCACTCTGGACGGCCTGATCGTGTCGTCCCTGACCGAGGGAGGGGAGGTTATCGAACATATCGGTGACCGTATCCTGGGGCGCGTGGCCCTGGACGATATCCTGGACCCGGTTACGGGCGACGTGCTGGTGGAGGCCAACCAGGAGATCGACGAAAACCTGGTCAACCGGATCGAGGACGCTGGCCTGGAGAAGGTCAAGATCCGTTCCGTGCTCACCTGCCAGAGCCGCCGGGGTATTTGCGCCAAGTGCTACGGGCGCGACTTGGCCCGCGGCCATATCGTCAACATGGGCGAGGCGGTCGGTGTCATTGCCGCCCAGTCCATCGGCGAGCCGGGTACCCAGTTGACCATGCGTACCTTCCATATCGGTGGTACCGCTTCCCGCCATGCCGAGCAGACCTCCCTGGAGGCCCGCACCGATGGTTCGCTCAAGTTCATCAACGTCCATTCGGTTGTGAACAACGAAGGACACCATATCGTCATGAACCGTAACGGCGAGATCGCCGTTATCGACGAAACCGGCCGCGAACGCGAGAAATACACGGTCGTGTACGGCGCCAAGATCAGGATCGCTCCGGGCGAAGCCGTACAACAGGGTGCCACGTTGGCCGAGTGGGACCCCTACACCATGCCGATCCTCACGGAAGTGGCCGGTAAGGTCAAGTTCGGCGATATCCAGGAAGGCGTCACCATTGAGGAGCAACTGGACGAAGTGACCGGCCTCTCCCGCAAGGTCATCATTGAAACCAAGGATACGGACAAGCGTCCGCGTATCGCCATCAAGGACACTGACGGCGACGGCAGCGGGACTATCGGCCGCTACTTCCTGCCGGTGGGCGCCAATATCTACGTCCAGGAAGACGCTCTGGTCAGCGCCGGCGACATCATCGCCAAGATCCCCCGCGAGACGACCAAGACCAAGGATATCACCGGTGGTCTGCCGCGCGTCGCCGAGTTGTTCGAGGCGCGCAAGCCCAAGGACTTCGCGGTTATCTCCGAGATCGACGGGCGGGTCACCTTCGGCAAGGATGCCAAGGGCAAACGTAAGGTTGTCGTTACTCCCGAGGTCGGCGAACCGAAGGAATACCTGATCCCCAAAGGCAAGCATATCAGCGTCCACGAAGGAGATCATGTGCGTGCCGGCGAGGCGCTCATGGACGGTTCCTCGAACCCCCACGACATTCTGCGCGTGCTCGGCGTCAAGGAGTTGGCCAAGTACCTGGTGGACGAAGTCCAAGAGGTCTACCGTCTCCAGGGCGTCAAGATCAACGACAAGCATATCGAGACCATCGTGCGCCAGATGTTGCGGCGGGTGCGTATCAAAGAGGTCGGCGACACCAACCTGCTGGTTGATGATCAGGTGGAGCGCTGGGTCTTTGAAGACGAAAACGAAAAGGCCTTTACGGAGGGCAAACGTCCGGCCATCGCCGAACCGCTGCTGTTGGGCATTACCAAGGCATCACTCTCCACCGAGTCGTTCATCTCGGCGGCCTCCTTCCAGGAAACGACCAAGGTTCTTACCCAGGCCGCCATTGAAGGGAAGGTCGACTACCTGCGCGGCCTGAAGGAGAACGTCATCATGGGCCGTCTCATCCCGGCAGGAACGGGACTGGCGCGCTATCGCCATCTCCGCCTGCAGGCAGACGCACAGATACAGGAGGCGTCGCAGCAGGAAGAGCAGGCGCTGGATTCGGCTGAGGATGAACAGGAAGCTGCATAACTGATTGATAGTATTATGGTTGGACGGGGAGGGCGGCATGCCGGTTATGCCTCCCTCCCCCCAAGGCCAAAATAAATAAAGAAATTGTTTTTTTTAGTTGACAGGCAACCTCAAAATGTTGTAAATATACGGACCATTTGAGTTCGCCTGTGTAACTGGGTTCAGCGCAATAGCCATGAATGGAGCTGTCGGTAAATTCCGACCCTACACCTATTCCATTCCCTTTCGCTTATTGTCACGCGCGCTGGATGGCGACTCGATACCAAAACCATTAGTATGTTTTTTGCTTGTCGACTGTGCAGGCGTCCCTTGCTTGTGTGTTGTGCCTTGTTTTTTTGAGAAGCGGGCATAATTGGGTTGACAGCAGTGTTTAAAATTTGTTAGTTTCGCAATTCGCCTCATGGTGGGCGAATCTATGTGTCTGGATATTTTTGTGCTGGGAGAATAATGCGACTATGCCAACGATTAATCAGTTGATTCGTGAGGGCAGGGAAAAGAAAAAGGACAAGTCGACGGCGCCTGCGCTGAAGTGCTGTCCGCAGAAGCGTGGCGTTTGCACGAGGGTGTACACGACTACTCCGAAGAAGCCGAACTCGGCTCTTCGCAAGGTTGCCAGGGTTCGTCTGACCAACGGGATTGAGGTTACCTCGTATATCCCGGGTGTCGGCCATAACCTTCAGGAGCACTCTGTTGTCCTGATCCGTGGCGGCAGGGTCAAGGACCTTCCTGGTGTTCGTTATCACATCGTTCGTGGTACTCTTGACTCGGTTGGCGTGAAGGACCGTAAGAAGAGTCGCTCCAAATATGGGGCCAAGCGGCCGAAATAGATATTTGACCTGATTTGTTGAGGGGATAGATATGCCAAGAAGAAGAGAAGTACCCAAGAGAATTATCCTGCCGGATCCTAAATACAGTGACAAGGTCGTTGCCAAGCTTATCAATACGCTGATGCTGGGCGGCAAGAAGAGTGTTGCCGAGTCGATCCTGTATGGTGCGCTTGAGCTGGTTGCCCAGCGGAGCAATGAAGAGGCTCTCAAGGTGCTCAAAAAGAGCCTTGATAACATCAAGCCGATGTTGGAAGTTAAATCGCGCCGTGTTGGTGGTTCCACCTATCAGGTGCCCATCGAGGTTCGTCCGGATCGCCGTATGTCTTTGGCCATGCGCTGGTTGATCAAATATTCGACCGCCCGCAGCGAGAAGACCATGAAGGACAAGCTGGCCGCTGAGATTCTCGACGCCTACAACAATCGGGGCGCCGCCGTCAAGAAGCGTGAGGATGTCCATAAGATGGCCGAGGCCAACCGCGCTTTCGCTCATTATCGTTGGTAATTATCAGACAGTATTACTTTTTGGGAGGATTTTGTGCCCCGCTTATCGCCACTTGAAAATTATAGAAATATCGGGATTATGGCTCACATTGACGCCGGCAAGACGACGACGACCGAGCGTATCCTTTACTATACCGGTGTTTCGCACAAAATTGGTGAAGTGCACGAGGGTACTGCCACCATGGACTGGATGGAGCAGGAGCAGGAGCGTGGCATCACGATCACCTCGGCTGCAACCACCTGTGCATGGAAGGATTGCCATATAAATATCATCGACACCCCGGGCCATGTGGACTTCACCATCGAGGTCGAGCGTTCCCTTCGTGTCTTGGATGGCGCCGTGGCGGTTTTTTGCTCGGTTGGCGGTGTTGAGCCCCAGTCTGAAACGGTTTGGCGTCAGGCTGACAAGTATCATGTGCCCCGTATCGCCTTCATCAACAAGATGGACCGTGTCGGTGCGGACTTCTTTCGCGGTGTGCAGATGATTAAGGATCGGCTCAAGGCTAATCCGATTCCGATTCAGATTCCGGTCGGCAAGGAAGAAAATTTCAAGGGTGTTATCGACCTGGTCACCATGAAGGCCATCATTTGGGAAGAAGAGGCCTTGGGGGCTAAATTTCACGAGGAAGAGATTCCGGCCGAACTGCTTGAAGAGGCCAAGGAATATCGTGAGAAGATGATCGAGGAAATCTCCAGCCACGACGACGTGCTCATGGAGAAATATCTGGGCGGCGCCGAGCTGACCGAAGCCGAGATCAAGGACGCCATCCGTTCCTGCACCATCAATATCCAGATCTGCCCGGTCATCTGTGGCTCATCTTTCAAGAATAAGGGCGTGCAGAACCTGCTTGACGCGGTTGTGGACTACATGCCGTCTCCGCTTGATATTCCTGCCATCAGGGGCGTCGATGTGGACAGCGGTGAAGAGGTCGAGCGCAAGGCTGCGGACGGCGAGCCGTTTTCCGCCCTGGGCTTCAAGATCATGACCGACCCCTTCGTCGGCCAGCTGACCTTCTTCCGCGTTTACTCCGGCGTGGTTACCGCTGGATCGTACATCTACAACTCGACCAAAGGCAAGAAGGAGCGCCTCGGCCGTATCCTGAAGATGCATGCCAACAAGCGTGAAGAGATCAAAGAGGTCTATGCCGGCGATATCGCCGCCGCAGTCGGCCTGAAATATACGACTACCGGTGACACCCTCTGCAATGAGGACAAACAGGTTATTCTTGAGTCCATCGAGTTCCCTGAGCCGGTTATCTCCATCGCCATTGAGCCCAAGACCAAGGCCGATCAGGAAAAGCTGGGCGTCAGTCTTGCCAAGCTCGCCAGCGAAGACCCTTCCTTCCGTGTCAAAACCGACGAGGAAACCGGTCAGACCATCATCTCCGGTATGGGCGAGTTGCATCTTGAGATCATCGTCGATCGCCTGATGCGTGAGTTCAAGGTCGAGGCCAACGTGGGCAAGCCCCAGGTTGCCTACCGTGAAACCATCACCAAGAAGGTCAAGGTCCAGGGCAAGTTTGTTCGCCAGTCCGGCGGCCGCGGTCAGTACGGCGATGTCTGGCTGGAAATCGAGCCCCAGGAAGCGGGCAAGGGTTTTGAGTTCGTCGATGCCATCAAGGGCGGTGTCGTGCCCCGTGAATACATCCCTGCCGTTGGCAAGGGCGTTTTAGAGGCAACCGATAACGGTGTCCTCGCCGGTTTCCCGGTCGTGGATGTGAAGATCACTTTGATCGATGGTTCCTACCATGAGGTCGACTCCTCGGAAATGGCTTTTAAGATCGCCGGTTCCATGGGTTTCAAAGAGGGCTGCGCCAAGGCTGGTCCCATCATTCTTGAGCCGATCATGTCGGTAGAGGTCGTTGTCCCCGAAGAGTACATGGGTGATGTTATCGGCGACCTCAACTCCAAGCGCGGACGCATCATGGGTATGGACTCCCGTGCCGGCGCCCAGGTCGTAACCGCCATGGTGCCGCTGGCATCCATGTTCGGCTACTCCACGGACCTGCGCTCCGCCACCCAGGGACGCGCCACCTACACCATGACATTCGATCATTACGAACCGGTGCCTAAGTCGGTTGCAGACGATATAGTTGCAAAAGTAAAAGGTTAATCAAGTTAACAACACTTTTTGAGGAGGGCCTGTTATCATGGCGAAGGCTAAATTCGAGCGTAACAAACCGCATGTAAACATCGGCACGATAGGTCACGTTGACCACGGCAAGACCACGTTGACCGCCGCCATCACGAAGGTATTGGCCG
>NZ_VZRA01000013.1 GCF_008802355.1 Oryzomonas sagensis
AAATCCAGCACGTTTGCCCGTTTGCTCCGCTCGGTTTCGCTCCGCTCGAGCATGTCCGCCAGGGTCAGGCTGTCCAGCACCCGGGCCAGGGCCTGGTTGACATCCACCATCACCAGCCGGATGCCGCAGATCGCCTCGTCGTCGCATTCGTCGCACTTGGCATAGTTGGTCTCGCTCAAGCACTGCACCGGCGCCAGGTCACCCTCCAGGATCCGCACCACGCTGCCCAGGGTAATCCTGGCGGGCGGGGATGCCAGGTAGTAGCCGCCCCCCTTGCCGATCCTGCTCTGGAGGATGCCGCCCTTGCGCAGGGACAGGAGGATGAACTCCAGAAACTTCTTGGGGATGTTCCCGGCCTTGGCCAGGTCGGAAATCAATACCGGCTGGGAGGCGGGCTGCCCGGCCAGATGATAGAGCGCCTTGAGCGCGT
>NZ_VZRA01000014.1 GCF_008802355.1 Oryzomonas sagensis
AGTCGTAGCTGGACAGAAGCTCGCGAATCTCGAGCTCAACCAGTTCCAGCAGCTCGGCGTCGTCCACCATGTCCGCCTTGTTCAGGAAGACGACGATGTAGGGAACGCCTACCTGACGGGCAAGCAGGATATGCTCGCGGGTCTGGGGCATGGGGCCGTCGGCGGCGGACACGACCAGGATGGCGCCATCCATCTGCGCGGCTCCCGTGATCATGTTCTTGACGTAGTCGGCGTGGCCCGGACAGTCGACGTGGGCGTAGTGACGCTTCTCGGTCTCGTATTCAACGTGCGCAGTGGCAATCGTAATACCGCGCTCAC
>NZ_VZRA01000015.1 GCF_008802355.1 Oryzomonas sagensis
TGGGGGACAGCATCTCGACACCGCCCCCGTGTACTCCCTCAGGGGCGGTTATAGCTTTACGGACCGCGTCGGCGTGGAAGCAGGACTGGATTACTCCATCACCTCCTCCCGGCTGAAGACGGACAAGGATATCGCCATTTTCAAGTACGGCGTCGAAGGGCTGTACCATTTCATGCCGGACAAGAAGCTCGTGCCGTTCGTGGCCGCCGGGCTCGGGGGGTACAACATGTCGGGCCCCTCGGCCCTTGTTTCGAGAAAGAC
>NZ_VZRA01000016.1 GCF_008802355.1 Oryzomonas sagensis
CTGGACTATTTCCACGATCTCGGCATCATTGCCCTGCCCACGACGGTCATTGTGGACAAGGAGCGGGTCATCCGGTACGAGCTTTCCGGCTATCCCCTGGTGGGCGCGGAAGAGATGGCGGATTTCGTGACCGCATCCCTGGAGGGGGCGAAACCGGCCATAGCGGCGAAGAAGGGATATCAGCCGACCAAGAACGCGCTTCGTTTCTACAACATGGGGCGGAACACCCTGAAGTCGGGGCGCATGGCCGAGAGTTCCGAG
>NZ_VZRA01000017.1 GCF_008802355.1 Oryzomonas sagensis
TCCGGCAGCCGACCTCGACGACGTCGGAGGCATCGCTGCTCTCACCGTAGAATTGCCTGGTGTAGCCGGCGTTGACCGACAGTTTGTCGTTGATGGTGTAGTCGGCACGGATGAGGGCTTCCTGGTAACGATCAACGGCAAATATCGAGTAGATGGACGTTGAGTCGAAGGTCGGGTAGCTCTGATACCATTCCGCGGTCAGGATCAGGTCCGCCGTGGGGAAGTATTTGATGCCCGTGAGAAGTTCGCTGAAGGTTTCAC
>NZ_VZRA01000018.1 GCF_008802355.1 Oryzomonas sagensis
GCATCAAAAACGGCTTGTCGATGGCGCGCTCAGGATTGGGGATGTAGGCATCGACCGCATCCATCAGGGCAATGATGGCCGGCTCGGCCAGTTCGCCCTTCTCGCCGTTCAGCGCCTGGAGGGCCGAACCCTTGATGATGGGAATATCGTCGCCCGGGAAGTCGTAGCTGGACAGAAGCTCGCGAATCTCGAGCTCAACCAGTTCCAGCAGCTCGGCGTCGTCCACCATGTCCGCCTTGTTCAGGAAGACGACGATGTAGG